>NZ_JBEZBT010000007.1:61183-233531 GCF_040647235.1 Streptomyces sp. NPDC042638 | reverse complement strand
GGTGAACGCGCTGATGCTGCTGCTGACCTCCTGGGTCTGCGGCAAGCTCGACCTGAGCTTCCATGTGGAGGGCTTCTGGACGGCCGTCCTCGGCGGTCTGATCGTCTCCGTCGTCTCCTGGGCCCTGCACGTGATCCTGCCGGACGAGGACTGAGCACACGATGACCTACCGCGTCTGCTTCGTGTGCACGGGCAACATCTGCCGCTCCCCGATGGCCGAATCCGTCTTCCGCGCGCGTGTGGCGGAGGCCGGGCTGGAGGGTCTGGTGGTGGCCGACAGCGCCGGAACCGGCGGCTGGCACGAAGGCGAGCCGGCCGACCCGCGCACCGTCTCGGTCCTGGACGAACACGGTTACGACAGCGCGCACACCGCCCGTCAGTTCCAGTCGGCGTGGTTCGCCCGCCTCGACCTGGTGATAGCCCTCGACACCGGTCACCTCAGGGCCCTGCGGCGGCTGGCACCCACCGAGGAGGATGCGCGCAAGATCCGCCTGCTGTCGTCCTACGACCCGGCCGCCGGCGACGACCTCGACGTACCCGACCCGTACTACGGGGGCCGGGAGGGCTTCGAGGAGTGCCTTGAGAGGGTGGAGGCGGCGAGCACCGGCCTGCTCGCCGCCGTACGGGAAGAGCTGGAAGGACGGGCCGCATGAGCGAGGGCACGAAGGACGAGGACCGTACCGGCGACGGTACGCGCGCGGTGCGGGCGGGTCTGCCCGCACCGGTCAAGCACGAGCCGACCCTGCCCGGACCGGTCTTCGCGGCGCACTTCCACCTGCCCGGCGAAGTGACGGGACCGTACCTGTACGGCCGTGACGACAACCCGACCTGGACGCTGCTGGAGCGGGCCATCGGCGAGCTGGAGGCACCCGGCCGGGAGGACGTCGAGACTCTGGTGTTCGCCTCCGGTATGGCGGCCATCTCCTCCGTGCTGTTCTCCCAGCTGCGCGCCGGGGACGCCGTCGTGCTGCCCTCCGACGGCTATCAGGTGCTGCCGATGGTCGGCGCCCAGCTGGAGGCGTACGGCATCGAGGTACGCACCGCGCCGACCGGCGGCGACGCCCAGCTGGACCTGCTGGACGGGGCGCGGCTGCTGTGGATCGAGTCCCCGTCGAACCCCGGGCTCGACGTGTGCGACATCCGGCGGCTGGCAGAGGCGGCACACGCGTGTGGCGCGCTGGTGGCCGTCGACAACACCCTCGCCACTCCGCTCGGGCAGCGCCCGCTGGAGCTGGGTGCCGACTTCTCCGTGGCCAGCGGTACCAAGCAGCTCACCGGCCACGGTGATGTCCTGCTGGGCTACGTCACCGGCCGGGACGCCGAGGCGATGGCCGCCGTACGCCGCTGGCGCAAGATCGTCGGCGCGATCTCCGGGCCCATGGAGGCGTGGCTCGCCCACCGGTCCATCGCCACGCTCCAGCTGCGCGTCGACCGGCAGAACGCCACCGCTCTCGCCGTCGCGGAGGCGATACGGCAGCGGCCCGAGGTCTGCGACCTGCGCTATCCGGGCCTGGCCGACGACCCCTCGCACAAGATCGCGACGCAGCAGATGCGCCGTTACGGCTGTGTCGTCTCGTTCACGCTGCCCACTCGTGCACGTGCCGAGCGCTTTCTCGCGGCCCTGCGCCTGGTGGAGGACGCGACGAGCTTCGGCGGGGTTCGGTCCACGGCCGAACGCCGCCGGCGCTGGGGCGGGGACGCCGTCCCGGAGGGCTTCATCCGCATGTCCGTCGGCGCGGAGGATCCCGAGGATCTGGTGGCCGACATCCTGCACGCCCTGGACGAGTCCGCCGAGTAGGCGTTTCCGCGTCCACCACCCATGCCGTCGGGGCGGTCCGAGCCTCCCGAGAATCACGCCATGGTCGTCACCCTGGTCCGCCCGAATGCGTCCCTTTCGGGCGGGGTGCACGCTGTGCGCTCACGTCGTGGCGCTTTGCGATGTTTCACGTGGAACCAGCCGGGCCACATTTCTCCCATGACCGTCCGACCCGTGGTCAAGCGCACCGCCCGTGCCGTTCTCCTGGACGGTGACGACCTGATCCTGATCAAGCGCACCAAGCCCGGCGTCGACCCTTACTGGGTCACTCCCGGTGGCGGGGTCGAGCCCGGCGACTCGACCGTCGTGGACGCCCTGCACCGGGAGGTGCACGAGGAACTCGGCGCGAAGATCGCCGACGTGGTGCCGTGTTTCGTGGACACGGTGGAGCACATCGGCGAGGACGGTGGCGCGACCGGTGTGAAGGTGCAGCACTTCTTCGTCTGCCGACTGGAGTCCATGGACCCGGCCCAGCGCCACGGCCCGGAAGTGGACGAGCCGGCCGGTGAGTACGAGATCGTCCGCATTCCCTTCACCCGCGTGGGCATCGCCTCCGTGCACCTCGTCCCGCTGTCCCTGCGCCACTACCTGGACGGGAACATCGAGGGAGTGCGCGCCATGCACGCCCCCGACCTCGGGTGACCCGGCGACTCGGCCTCCAGGCTCAACTGGCGCGAAGTCTCCACCGGCGCCGTTGTCCCGCGCAACGACGTGCTGTCAAAGTCGACGAGATGGAGTCTCGCCATGGCTTCGGAACACGTCGGACGCCGCTGTTTCACGTGAAACAGCGCTGCGGCCCGTGGACTGCGCACAGGGCCACGAGATGGCCAAAAGCACGTGCGTCTGCCGCGAAACGGGTGGACGGCGGGGGTGCCGGTCGGACAGCCTGACCTGCGTGTCAACTCCTTCCCTCGCCACTCTGCCCATCCGTCGTCTGACGCTTCGCGATCTGACTTCCTGCGCCGACCTGTCCGAAGACCGGGGGTGGCCACGCGAGGAGCACAAGTGGGGCTTCCTCCTCACAGCCGGGAAGGGATTCGGCATCGATGACCCCGACGGCGGTCTCGTCGCCGCGTGCGTGGTCACGGAGTACGGCGGATGGGGGCGGCCGGATCTCGGCGCGATCGGCATGGTGCTGGTCGCCGAACGTCATGCCCGCCTGGGTGTCGGACGCCGCCTGATGCAACACGTCGTATCAAGCATGGGGAACACTCCGCTCACCCTGCACGCCACTCCCAACGGCCGCCCCCTCTACGAGGAACTCGGCTTCAAGGCCGTGGGCCGGGCAGAGATGCTGATGGGCCGTTTCACTCCAGGCGGCCCGGACTCCGGGGCCGTCACGCGCGCTGCCACCGCGGAAGACCTGCCGGCGATCCTGCGCCTCGACGAGGAGGTGTTCGGCACCGACCGCACACCTCTCATCACCCGGTTGCCCGCCTTCGCCGACCAGTTGCGGGTGGCCGAGGAGGACGGCCGGCTCATCGGCTACGCCGCCGCCTGGCCCAACATGGACACCCATGTCGTCGGCCCGCTGATCGCCCGGGACACGGAGACCGCCAAGGCCCTCATCGCCTCACTGGCGGCCCGCACAGAGCGTCCTCTGCGTACCGACATCGACGTGCGTCACGAAGAGCTGCTGGCCTGGGCCAAGGAACGTGGGCTGACTTCGGTGGCCTTCAACTCGGTGATGACCTACGGCATCACGGACCTTCCGGGAGACTGGAGCCGGCGGTTCGCGCCGCTGACGGTCGCCGCCGGCTAAGCCCTCGTAAGACGCACGTCGGTGCCCCGCCGCTCGAAGCGGCGGGGCACCGGGGCCATGGAGGCCGACTTCGTCAGACGAGCGCCTGCACGGCTTCGGCGGCGAAGCCATGGTCCTGGTCCGGCGAGCCGCCGCCGACACCGATCGCACCGATCAGCCGGCCGTCCCGGTGGACGGGAACGCCGCCCGCGATGAACAGCAGGGGCCGGTCGAGGGCCGTGGGCAGCGTATGGAAGGGGCCGCCGGGCAGGACGGCGTCGACGAGGTCGGCCGTGGGCGCGTTCAGCTGGAAGGCCGTGTAGGCCTTACGGGTACTGGTCTCGCCGGAGATCAGCACGGCCCGGTCGTCCCGGCGGAAGGCGAGCAGGTGGCCACCTGCGTCCAGGACGGTGACGCTGACGGTGACTCCGGCGTCCTCGGCCGCCCGGCGGGCCGTGGCAACGAGCAGCTCGGCGTCCTCGGTGGTGAGCGGGGTGACTGCGGTGGTGCTCATGGAGGTGTCTCCTTTGTGGTGCTGTAGGGATGCTGCAGGGAGTGCTTGCCGTACCGAGGGAAGGCCCCGGCATGGGCGTCTGCGGGGTGACTGGTGGGGGCCCGCAGTGCGAGGGGGTCAGTGGTGGACGGGTGTCCGCTGCCCGGCCGGCGTCGCGGAGGAGACCGCACCGCTCTGCGTCCGGTCGCGGCGTTCCAGCGTGGCCGAGAGGACGGCGAGGACCAGGGCGGAAGCGGCGAGGGCGGCACCGACCCAGTTGGGGGCCGTGTAGCCGAAGCCGGCCGCGATCACCATGCCGCCGAGCCAGGCGGACAGGGCGTTGCCCAGATTGAAAGCGCCGATGTTCACTGCGGAAGCGAGGGTCGGGGCGCCGTGTGCCTGGTCCAGGACGCGCTTCTGCAGGGGCGGGACGGTGGCGAAGCCCAGGGCGCCGATCAGCGCGATGGTCACCGCAGCCGCGATCTTGTTGTGGGCGGTGAGCGTGAAGAGCGCCAGGACGACGGCCAGGGCACCCAGGGAGACGTACAGCAGGGGCATCAGGGCCCGGTCGGCGAACTTTCCGCCGATGAGGTTGCCACCGACCATGCCGAGTCCGAACAGGACCAGGAGCCAGGTGACCGAGCCGTCGGCGAAACCGGCGATGTGGGTCATCATCGGCGCGATGTAGGTGATGGCCGCGAACACGCCGCCGAAGCCGAGGACGGTCATCGCCATGGCGAGCAGGACCTGGGTGTTCTTGAAGGCGGCCAGCTCGTGCCGGAGGTGTACGCCTTCCGGGCGCGGCAGCTCGGGAACGAGCTTGGCGATACCGGCGAGACCGATCACTCCGAGGCCGGCGACGATGCCGAAGGTGACGCGCCAACCGATGCTCTGCCCGATGAGCGTGCCCAGCGGGACGCCGACGACGTTGGCGATGGTCAGACCGGTGAACATCATGGCGATCGCGCCGGCCTTCTTCTCCGGTGCGACCAGCTCGGCCGCCACGACCGAGCCGATGCCGAAGAAGGCACCGTGGGCGAGGGAGGCGATCACCCGCCCGATCAGCATGATCGCAAACGCGGGAGCCACGGCGGAGAGCAGGTTTCCGGCGATGAAGAGGCCCATCAGCAGCATCAGCATCCGCTTGCGCGGGACCTTCGTACCGAGCACTGTCATCAGCGGGGCGCCGATGACCACGCCGAGCGCGTAGCCGGTCACGAGCAGTCCGGCCGTGGGGATGGAGACCCCGAAGTCACCCGCGACCTCGGGCAGCAAGCCCATGATCACGAACTCGGTCGTCCCGATTCCGAAGGCCCCGATCGCGAGGGCCAGAAGCGCGAGAGGCATGAGGGGGTACACCTTCCCAAACGATTGCAGGAGCGCTTTGCGTTCGCTCACAATAGTTGCAGACGCGGGCTAAGTACAAGCGCCGACTATTGCGGCAGTGCTCTACTCTTGTGGTGCAGCCGTTTCCGGGACGGAGGAAAACGCCGATGACAGCGACGGACCCTGCACTCACTGCCCTCGCCCAGGGCTGGTGCGCCCTTTCTGCGCTGCACGGAAGGATCGAGGCGCACATCGAGCGCGCCCTACAGGCCGGGCACGACCTGAGCGTGCGCGAGTACTCCCTGCTGGACGTGCTCAGCAGGCAGCACGCAGGCGAGGGCGGACATCTGCAGATGAAGCAGGTTGCCGACGCGGTGGTGCTCAGCCAGAGCGCCACCACCCGACTGGTGACCCGGCTGGAGGACCGCGGCCTGCTGGAGCGTTACCTGTGCCCCACGGACCGGCGGGGCATCTACACCAACGTCACCGCGGCCGGCCTGCACCTGCTGGAGGAGGCACGGCCGACCAACGACGCCGCACTGCGAGAAGCCCTGGACGACGCCGCCAAGAGCCCTGAACTGGCTCCGCTGGTCCGGGTCGTGGAGTCGCTGAACGTGGCCACGTAGGGTGCGTGCATGGGAGATCTCGACATACGCCCCGCGACCGCCGAAGACCTTCCGGCGATCGTCGCGATGCTCGCCGACGATCCGCTCGGTGCCCAGCGCGAATCACCCGACGATCTGACGCCGTACCGGACCGCGCTGGAACGTCTCGCCGCCGACCCGAACCAGCATGTCGTCGTCGCCGTTCGTGAGAACCGCGTGATCGGGACCCTGCAACTCACGATCATCCCCGGCCTCTCGCACAAGGGAGCCACCCGCGCCCTCATCGAGGCCGTGCGCATCCACGCCGACGAACGGGGCAGCGGGCTGGGCGGCCGGCTGATCGAGTGGGCGATCGACACGTCCCGGCGGCTCGACTGCCAGATGGTGCAGCTGACCTCCGACAAGACGCGCACCGACGCCCACCGCTTCTATGAGCGGCTGGGCTTCACGGCCTCGCACGAGGGCTTTAAGCTCCGCCTGTGACCGCTGACCCGAAGGAACCCGAAGGGTCACCCGCCCCGACGGCACGGCGGCGCTGAGACCCACGCCGGGCCGCCGGAGCACCGGAACGCCGGAATGACCCAAGGGGTGTTTCACGTGAAACACCCACTCCGGACATGCACCGCCTAGCCGATCCCCCGCCACCCCTCGGGGTCCACACCACCGGGCACCGGGGCCCCGGGGTCGTACGGCTGCCGGGTGAACACAAACGAGCCGAGGTCGAGGTGGCTCACGGAACCGTCCGGGCGTCGTACCGGCCGCAACACCTCACCGGCGTAGTAGCCCTCCAGGCCGGACCAGGTGCCGTCGCCGTTCGCGCGGAAGCGGGCCCTACGGCCGCCGCCGCTCAGCGGTGCCAGCGCGAGAAGGCCGTCGGCGCCCGCACGCAGCCCGAAGGCGTGGGTACCCCAGTACCACTGCCCCACCAGCTCCAGAACCAGCGGATCGACTTCCCGCAGTGGCCGCCAGGGCTCCGGGATACGGGGCTCGGCCTCGGCGACGATCCGGACGAGGTCCGCTCCCACGGCGCCCAGCAGGGGTCCGCTGGTGCAGTTGGCGAGCACCACCGCGGCCACGTCGTCCTCCACACTGATGGTCAGGTTCGCCAGAAAGCCCGGCAGCGAACCGGAGTGCCCGACGAGCAGCCGGCCGTCACGGCGCTGGAGCTGCATGCCCAGGCCGTAGGTGACCCCGTCCACCACGTCCGCGGCCTCGGCCGGCGCCGCCGGGGTACGCATCTCCTGTACTGACCGCGCGCTCAGGACCCGGTCGTCCCCCCGCGCCAGGAACGCGGCGAACCGCGCCAAGTCCCCTGTGGTCGACCAGAGCTGGCCGGCCGGCGCCATCCGGCCCAGGTCCTCCATCGGCTCGGCCAGCATCGCATCGGCCCACGGGTGCACGGCCCAGCCGCCCGCGTGCGGTGGCTCGGGCTGTGCGCTCGTCCGGCGCAGGCCGAGCGGTGCCAGGATCTCGTCACGCAGCACCTCCTCCCAGGGAGCACCGCGCAACTCCTCCACCAGGGCGCCCAGCACGGTGTAACCGGGGTTGGAGTAATGGTGCCGCCGGCCGACGGGATGCAGCAGGGGCTGCTCCCCGAGGACGTCGCTCAGCTCGGGCCGCAGCGAACCGGGCGTCCGTTCCCACCAGGGCCCAGGCGATTCGGCCGGCAGCCCGGCCGTATGGGCCAGCAGGTCCGCGATCGTCGCCTCTCCCGCGCCTGTGCCCGGCAGATGCTTCTCCAGCGGATCGGCGAGATCAAGCAGGCCCTCGTCGCGCAGGCGCATCACCAGGACGGCGGTGAAGGTCTTGGTGATGGACCCGATCCGGTACTGCACGCTCTCGTCGGGTACCTGCCCCTCCACCGAGGAACGCGCCCCGTGCCACACGGCCTGGCCGTCCCGGACCACGGCGGCGACCAGCGACGGAGCCCGCCCGTCGGTCTGTGCCACGGCGATCCGGTGCAGCAGGGCACGCTGTGTGCCCGGGAGCAGCGCTTGCTGAGTTGTCGTCATGGGCCCAGTCCACCTGTTGCGGCGGCGGGCGTCGAATCCATTTGCCGTGGACCCGTGACGTGCGGGCGGATCAGGTCTGGGCCATGTCCACGAAACGGGAGTAGTGGCCCTGGAAGGCGACCGTGATCGTGGCGGTGGGGCCGTTTCGGTGCTTGGCGACGATCAGGTCGGCCTCGCCCGCGCGCGGCGACTCCTTCTCGTAGGCGTCCTCGCGGTGCAGCAGGATGACCATGTCGGCGTCCTGCTCGATGGAGCCGGACTCACGCAGGTCGGAGACCATCGGCTTCTTGTCGGTGCGCTGCTCCGGGCCACGGTTGAGCTGGGAGAGCGCGATGACCGGGATCTCCAGCTCCTTCGCGAGCAGCTTGAGGTTACGGGACATGTCCGAGACCTCCTGCTGACGGCTCTCGGCACGCTTGGAGCCACCGTTCTGCATCAGCTGGAGGTAGTCGATGACGACCAGCTTCAGGTCGTTGCGCTGCTTCAGGCGCCGGCACTTGGCCCGGATCTCCATCATCGACAGGTTCGGGGAGTCGTCGATGTACAGCGGCGCGGCCGACACGTCCGGCATGCGGCGGGCGAGCCGCGTCCAGTCCTCGTCGGTCATGGTGCCGGACCGCATGTGGTGGAGGGCGACTCGCGCCTCGGCGGACAGCAGACGCATCGCGATCTCGTTGCGGCCCATCTCGAGCGAGAAGATGACGCTCGGAAGGTTGTTCTTGATGGAGGCGGCCCGCGCGAAGTCCAGTGCGAGGGTCGACTTACCCATGGCGGGACGCGCCGCGATGACGATCATCTGACCGGGGTGGAGACCGTTCGTCAGCGAGTCGAAGTCGGTGAAGCCGGTGGGCACGCCCGTCATCTCGCCGCTGCGTGAGCCGATCGCCTCGATCTCGTCGAGGGCGCCTTCCATGATGTCGCCGAGCGGGAGGTAGTCCTCGCTGGTGCGCTGCTCGGTGACGGCGTAGATCTCGGCCTGGGCGCGGTTGACGATCTCGTCCACGTCTCCGTCGGCCGCGTATCCCATCTGCGTGATGCGTGTGCCGGCTTCGACCAAGCGGCGCAGGACCGCCCGTTCATGGACGATCTCCGCGTAGTACTCGGCATTGGCCGCCGTCGGTACGGTCTGGACGAGGCTGTGCAGATACGCGGCACCGCCGACCTTGTTGATCTCACCGCGCTTGGTGAGTTCGGCGGCGATGGTGATCGGGTCGGCCGGCTCACCCTTGGCGTAGATGTCCAGGATGGCCTGGTAGATCGTCTCGTGCGCGGGCTTGTAGAAGTCGTGGCCCTTGAGGATCTCCACGACGTCGGCGATGGCGTCCTTGGACAGCAGCATGCCGCCCAGCACGGACTGCTCGGCGTCCAGGTCCTGGGGCGGTACCCGCTCGAAGGAGGAGCCCGCGCCGTCCCAGCTCCCGCTGTCCCGGCCCCGGTCGTGCTGCTCGTCACGGCCCCGGCCGCCGTCACCGCGCCGACGGGAAGCCGGCAGACGATCACTGGGCCCGCTGTCGGCCCACGGATCGTCCAAGGGCTCGGAAATGCTCACCGAGCCACCTCCTCCCGTCCGCACGGCGGACCTCGCCGTGGCCTCTTTTGTACGGCACGACACTGACAAATAAGAGGCCCAACTCCGGTTCTGGCGCGTCGGATTTGTGACGGTTCCCGGGCCGGACGAAGGACGCGTGCCGGGCCGGGAGAAGGAGCGGGCGCCGGACAACGGTAGGCCCGTCGGCACCGTCAGCCAATCTGGTTATCCACAGGCCATGTGGACGACGGCCCCGATGCTGTGGAGAACTCGCCGAAACCTGTGCACGACCCGGTGGACAGCCCTGTGAACAAGCCCTCGATCTCGCTAGGAACAAGCTCTTGACCTGCACCTTTGCGATCCACTGGCTGTGCAGAAGAAAAACTTTCCCAGTCGAACCAAGATCGCTTCGAACGGTACCCGAAAGGACACGGCCCAAGACGTGAAGTAAGGACCCCTATCCGTTTGCATCACTTACCTGTGGACGATTAGATTGAAGCTCATGACCCAGGCTCCAGAGATACCCGAGGCCACCCGTCGGCGGCACGACAGAGAGATCGTCGCGCTGGCCGTTCCGGCCTTCGGTGCGCTGGTCGCCGAGCCTCTCTTCGTCATGGCGGACAGTGCGATCGTCGGCCACCTCGGCACCGCCCAGCTCGCCGGTCTCGGCGTCGCCTCGGCCCTCGTCACCACTGCCGTGAGCGTCTTCGTCTTCCTCGCCTATGCCACCACGGCCGCCGTGGCACGCCGTGTCGGCGCCGGCGATCTCCGTGCGGCGATCCGTCAGGGCATGGACGGGATCTGGCTGGCGCTGCTGCTCGGCACTGCCGTCATCTCGGTCGTCCTGCCCCTGGCTCCCGGCATCGTGGATCTCTTCGGCGCCTCCGCGACCGCGGCCCCCTACGCCACCACCTATCTGCGTGTCTCCGCGCTGGGCATCCCGGCCATGCTCGTCGTTCTGGCCGCGACCGGGGTACTGCGCGGCCTGCAGCGCACCAGGACCCCGCTCTTCGTCGCCGTTGGCGGTTTCGTCGCCAACGCCGGACTCAACGCGGGGCTCGTCTACGGTGCCGCCCTGGGGATCGCCGGTTCGGCATGGGGCACGGTCATCGCGCAGTGCGGCATGGCGGCTGTCTATCTGACGGTGGTCGTACGCGGGGCCCGCAGACACGGCGCTTCCCTCCGGCCGGACGCCGCCGGTATCAGGGCCTCGGCTCAGGCCGGCGTTCCCCTCCTGGTCCGCACGCTGTCCCTGCGAGCGATCCTCATGATCGCCACGGCGGTCGCGGCACGTCTCGGTGACGCCGACATCGCCGCGCACCAGATCCTTCTGTCCCTGTGGAGCCTGCTGTCCTTCGCGCTCGACGCGATCGCGATCGCCGGGCAGGCCATCATCGGACGCTACCTCGGCGCGGGCGACGCCCGTGGGGCACGCGAGGCCTGCCGCCGGATGGTCCAGTGGGGCATCGCCTCCGGTGTCGTGCTGGGACTGCTCGTGGTGGTAACGCGACCGCTCTTCCTGCCGCTGTTCACCAGCGACTCCGTAGTGAGGAACACCGCGCTGCCGGCCTTGCTGCTGGTGGCGATCTCCCAGCCCGTCTGCGGGATCGTGTACGTCCTGGACGGAGTCCTGATGGGCGCGGGTGACGGACCGTATTTGGCGGGGGCCATGGTCGTCACTCTGGCGGTGTTCGCCCCGGCGGCCCTGCTCGTTCCCACGCTCGGCGGCGGCCTGACCGCGCTCTGGGTGGCGATGACGTTGATGATGGCGATCCGCATGCTGACTCTGTGGCTGCGGAGCCGCTCGGGCCGCTGGATCGTGACGGGCGCGACCCGCTGACCGTTGCCCTGGAACTCCACCGACCGTTTCACCCGAGCCCCCACCGACCGTTTCACGTGAAACAGGCCGCTGCGACGACCCCTGACACTGCGGCGACGCCGGTCATGGCAAAGGGGCCGCACCCTTCATGGGTGCGGCCCCTTTCACCGGCTCAAGCGAGCGCGGCGATCACGCGGTGATCAGCCCGCGACGACCTCGATGTTGACCTTGGCGGCAACCTCGGGGTGCAGACGCACGGACGTCTCGTGGGCGCCCAGGGTCTTGATCGGAGCGGTCAGCTCAATGCGGCGCTTGTCGACCTCGGGGCCACCGGAAGCCTTGATCGCGGAGGCGATGTCGGCCGGGGTGACGGAACCGAAGAGACGACCGGCGTCGCCGGAGCGGACGGCCAGGCGGACCTTGACGCCCTCGAGCTGGGCCTTCACAGAGTTGGCCTGCTCGATGGTCTGGATCTCGTGGATCTTGCGAGCACGACGGATCTGCTCGACGTCCTTCTCGCCACCCTTGGTCCAGCGGATAGCGAACTTCCGCGGGATCAGGTAGTTGCGAGCGTAACCGTCCTTGACGTCGACGACGTCGCCCGCGGCACCGAGGCCGGAGACCTCGTGGGTGAGGATGATCTTCATGTGTCGGTCACCCTTCCCTTATCGCGCGGTGGAGGTGTAGGGCAGCAGCGCCATCTCACGGCTGTTCTTGACAGCCGTGGCGACGTCACGCTGGTGCTGCGTGCAGTTGCCGGTCACGCGGCGGGCACGGATCTTGCCGCGGTCGGAAATGAACTTCCGCAGCATGTTCGTGTCCTTGTAGTCCACGTACGTGACCTTGTCCTTGCAGAATGCGCAGACCTTCTTCTTCGGCTTGCGCACAGGCGGCTTCGCCATGATGTTTCTCCTGTGTGATCAAGAAGTTGGGGTACGACCCACCCTCGGCCCGAGGGCCTAGAAGGGGGGCTCGTCCGAGTAGCCGCCGCCACCGCTGCCACCGGAGCCTCCGCCCCAGCCGCCGCCACCCTGGTTACCACCGGCGGCGGGAGCACCGCCGGTCGCCCACGGGTCGTCGGCGGGAGCGCCGCCGCCCTGCTGGCCGCCGCCGGAGCCTCCGCCCCAGCCGCCGCCACCCTGGCCGCCACCGCCGCTGTAGCCGCCCTGGCCACCGCGCCCGCCACCGGCGGTCTTGGTGACCTTGGCCGTGGCGTTGCGCAGGCTGGGGCCGACTTCCTCGACGTCCAGCTCGTAGACCGTTCGCTTGACGCCCTCACGGTCCTCGTAGGACCGCTGCTTCAGCCGGCCCTGCACGATGACGCGCATGCCTCGCTGGAGCGACTCGGCGACGTTCTCCGCCGCCTGACGCCAGACCGAGCAGGTCAGGAAGAGGCTCTCGCCGTCCTTCCACTCGTTCGTCTGGCGGTCGAAGGTGCGGGGAGTGGACGCGACGCGGAACTTCGCGACCGCCGCACCGGACGGGGTGAAGCGCAGCTCGGGGTCATCGACAAGATTGCCGATGACCGTGATGACGGTCTCGCCTGCCATGGGGGAACCTCTCGGCGGGTTTGCTGCTGGCTGCTTGGTGCTGCTACTCGGATCCCCGAGCTCAGCTGAGCGGGAGAGCTCAGTGGGTCTCGGGGCGGAGGACCTTGGTCCGGAGGACCGACTCGTTCAGGTTCATCTGGCGGTCGAGCTCCTTGACGACCGCAGGCTCGGCCTGCAGGTCGATGACCGAGTAGATGCCCTCGGGCTTCTTCTTGATCTCGTAGGCGAGACGACGACGGCCCCAGGTGTCGACCTTCTCAACCTTGCCGCCGCCGTCACGGACGACGGACATGAAGTTCTCGATCAGCGGGGAGACAGCGCGCTCCTCGAGATCGGGGTCGAGGATGACCATCACTTCGTAGTGACGCATGTGGAACCCACCTCCTTTGGACTCAGCGGCCACGGTCGTTCCGTGGCAGGAGGGTTGTGATGCGTACGCAACGGTATCGGCCGCCACTGACAATCGGGTGACAACCGGGGTCTCCGAGGGACCCCGCGGTGTGACCTGAGCAGGTACGGGCAGACACCAGTGCAGACGGTACACACTACCCGCACACCCGCTTCCGGTTGAAATCCGGCCGACAAGACCGTCACCCTGTACACGTCGGGTGTGTACGGCGCTACTGAGCGCCGCTTCCGCAGGAGGTGCCCATGGCACAGGCAGTGCATCCCACCATCGCCGGATCCCTCTTCGCCACGGACGGCAAGGCCCGTCCGCTTCAGGACGCCCTGATGGCGATCACGCTCGTCCTCGGTCTGCTGTCCTTCATCACGTCCTTCTTCCACAGCCTGCACCTGCTGACCTCGTGGACAGGCCTGGTCGGACTGGCCGTCGGCGTCTACGGCCAGTGGATCTCGATCACCACACGGGAGCGGTTCGGCCTGATCCTGGGCCTCGGTGCCGCGGGGGTCGGCTTCCTGATCGGCATGGCCCACGGCGGGCTGTTCGGCGGCCTCGTCGGCTGACCCGGGGGCCCAACGCCCATACGCCCAGTCGGGGCGCCCGAAAGGCGCAGTAGGCTTCGCGCGAGAGCCGGAGCCCCTGTACCCATGGGGACACACCAGCCCGAGGAGCGCCCCGAATGAGCCTGACCCTGAGGACCATCAGCCGTGAGCAGCATCTGGCCTACATCCAGAGCCTGCCGTCGGCGAGCCACATGCAGGTCCCGGCCTGGGCAGATGTGAAGGCGGAGTGGCGTTCGGAGAGCTTGGGCTGGTTCGACGACCGTACCGGCGAGATGGTCGGTGCGGGCATGGTCCTCTACCGCCAGCTGCCCAAGATCAAGCGCTACCTCGCCTACCTGCCCGAGGGTCCGGTGATCAACTGGTACGCGCCGAACCTGGACGACTGGATCCAGCCGATGCTGGCGCACCTGAAGCAGCAGGGCGCCTTCTCGGTGAAGATGGGCCCGCCGGTGATCATCCGCCGCTGGAACGCGGACACGATCAAGAGGGGCATCCAGGACCCGGACGTCAAGCGGCTGCGTGACCTGGAGGCCGACTTCATCGAGCCGCGCGCCTTCGAGGTGGCCGACAAGCTGCGCCGCATGGGCTGGCAGCAGGGCGAGGACGGCGGTGCCGGCTTCGGCGACGTGCAGCCCCGCTACGTCTACCAGGTGCCGCTGGCGAACCGTTCCCTGGAAGAGGTCCACAAGAACTTCAACCAGCTGTGGCGGCGCAACATCAAGAAGGCCGAGAAGGCGGGCGTCGAGGTCGTCCAGGGCGGTTACCAGGACCTGGCCGAGTGGCAGCGGCTGTACGAGATCACGGCCGTCCGTGACCACTTCCGGCCCCGCCCGCTGTCGTACTTCCAGCGCATGTGGACGGCCCTCAACACCGAGGACCCCAACCGCATGCGGCTGTACTTCGCCCGGCACAACGGCGTGAACCTCTCCGCGGCGACGATGCTGATCGTCGGCGGCCACGTCTGGTACTCCTACGGCGCCTCCGACAACATCGGCCGCGAGGTCCGGCCGTCGAACGCGATGCAGTGGCGCATGCTGCGCGACGCCTACGCGCTCGGCGCCACCGTCTACGACCTGCGCGGCATCTCCGATTCCCTGGACGAGACCGACCACCTCTTCGGCCTGATCCAGTTCAAGGTCGGCACCGGCGGCCAGGCCGCCGAGTACCTCGGTGAATGGGATTTCCCGCTGAACAAGCTGCTCCACAAGGCGCTCGACATCTACATGTCGCGCCGCTGAGCCGCGCGGACGTTTGATTCCATAGCCTTCACAGCCCACACACCTCTGCTCACCGCAGCCACGAGAAAGGTTCCAGGTCCGGCCATGGCGCTCACGCTCTACGTCGACACCGCGCGCTGGCGGGCGCATCACAAGCACGTGCAGGAGCAGTTCCCGGGACTCGTCCCGGTCTGCAAGGGCAACGGCTACGGCTTCGGACACGAACGGCTGTCGGACGAGGCCACGCGGCTCGGTGCCGACCTGCTCGCCGTGGGCACCACGTACGAGGCCGCGCGCATCAAGGACTGGTTCAGCGGTGATCTGCTGGTGCTGACCCCCTTCCGGCGCGGCGAGGAGCCCGTGCCGCTGCCCGACCGGGTGGTGCGCTCGGTGTCGTCCATCGACGGCGTCTACGGCCTCGTGGGCGCCCGTGTCGTCATCGAGGTGATGTCCTCCATGAAGCGGCACGGCATCAGCGAGCAAGAACTGCCTCAGCTGCACCAGGCCATAGAGAACGTCCGGCTGGAGGGCTTCGCCATCCATCTGCCGCTGGACCGCACCGACGGCTCGGACGCCGTCGAGGAGGTCATCGGCTGGATGGAACGGCTCCGCATGAACCGGCTGCCGCTGCACACCATGTTCGTCAGCCACCTCAAGGCCGACGAACTCGTACGGCTCCAGCAGCAGTTCCCGCAGACCCGCTTCCGCGCCCGCATCGGCACGCGGCTGTGGCTGGGGGACCACGACGCCACCGAGTACCGCGGTGCCGTCCTGGACGTCACGCGCGTGACGAAGGGCGACCGGTTCGGTTACCGGCAGCAGAAGGCGGCCTCGGACGGCTTCCTGGTGGTCGTGGCGGGCGGTACGTCGCACGGGGTGGGCCTGGAGGCCCCGAAGGCCCTGCACGGCGTCATGCCGCGCGCCAAGGGCGTCGCCCGGGCCGGACTCGCCACGGTCAACCGGAACCTTTCTCCGTTCGTCTGGGGCGGCAAGCAGCGCTGGTTCGCCGAGCCGCCGCACATGCAGGTGTCGATCCTGTTCGTGCCCTCGGACGCTCCCGAGCCGAAGGTCGGCGACGAGCTGGTGGCGCATCTGCGGCACACCACCACCCAGTTCGACCGCCTCGTGGACCGCTGACCCCCTTCAGACAGCGAAAAGGCCGCATCCGGAGTGTCCGGATGCGGCCTTCTGCGTGCCGGGCCGGCCCGCCGGTCCGACGAGCCGGGGACCCTGTTCGCTCAGAGCGAACCCTCCTGGTGGGTCAGCGCCTCCGTCCGGCCCCAGTCCACCTGCGGCCCCTCGAAGTGGGCTGCGTGCCGCGGCGGATGGGCCGCCGCACCGAGGACGAACGCGTCCTCAGCGCCGTCGAGCACACCGCCCGAGGGATCGTCGTCGCCCAGGCGGCGCACCACGTCCCGATCCGGCATGAGGATGTCCCGTACGACCACGGCACAGAGGTACAGCGTGCCCACCAGATGCACCACGATCACCCAGTGGTAGCCCTGCGTCGGCAGGCCCTTGTGGGCATCTCCGCTGGTCGTGTAGGCGAGGTACATCCAGATGCCCAGGAAGTACGCGACCTCGCACGCCTGCCAGATCAGGAAGTCCCGCCACTTGGGACGGGCGAGAACCGCCAGCGGCACCAGCCACAGGACGTACTGCGGGGAGTAGACCTTGTTGGTGAGGACGAAGGCTGCCACCACCAGGAAGGCCAGCTGGGCGAAGCGGGGCCGGCGCGGGGCGGTGAACGTCAGCGCGGCGATGCCGAGGAAGCACAGCACCACCAGCACGGTGGCCGCGTTGTTCACGAAGTCGGTGGTGGGCGGGTTGCTGGAGTTCTGCGCCCAGACCAGCCAGAAGGAACCGAAGTCGACGCCACGCTCCTTGCTGAAGGTGTAGAACTTCGCCCAGCCCTCGCGGATGTGGAAGCCCGTCGCGTCGTGCGTGAGCATCACGGGCAGGTTCACCACGAGCCAGGCGCCTGCCGCGCCGCCCGCGGCCTGGAAGAACTCGCGCCACTTGCCGGCCCGCCAGCACAGCACCAGCAGCGGACCGAGCAGCAGGAAGGGATACAGCTTGGCGGCCGTGGCGAGCCCCAGGAGGACGCCGAAGGCGAGGGCCCGGCCCCGGGACCACATCAGCATCGCGGCGGCCGTGAGCGCCACCGCAAGCAGGTCCCAGTTGACCGTCGCGGTCAGCACGAAGGCGGGTGCCAGGGCGACCAGCAGGCCGTCCCAGGGGCGCCGGCGCTGGGTGCGGGCCACGCACAC
Source organism: Streptomyces sp. NPDC042638 (assembly GCF_040647235.1). Taxonomy (NCBI): domain Bacteria; kingdom Bacillati; phylum Actinomycetota; class Actinomycetes; order Kitasatosporales; family Streptomycetaceae; genus Streptomyces; species Streptomyces sp. NPDC042638. Next base: position 216,188 of record NZ_JBEZBT010000007.1, on the reverse strand, counting down.
GGCGATGACGGCGGCGCACACCATCAGCAGCCCGGCGTTGACGAACCAGTACCACTGCTCCTGATGCTGGATGGAGCCGCTGTGCGGGGTCAGCCAGGAGGCCACCTCCATGAACACTCCGGTGAGCACCGGGTATTCGAGGTAATCCATGTCGCCGGGAAGCTTGTCGAAGTACGGCACGAGGTGATCGGCGAACCCGCGGCCCTGATAGAGATGCGGGATGTCCGAGTAGCAGGCATGCGTGTACTGGCTGCTCGCGCCGAAGAACCACGCACCGTCGTAACAGGGCGCCTTCTGGACCAGGCCGAGGGCGAACATGCCGATCGCCACCAACGCCACGACCCGTACGGGGGTCCACCAGGAGGTCCCGGGCAGGGCGCGCCGCCCCAGGGGACCGCCGATCAGCTCGCTGCCGGCGGCGGCGACCTCGTCCTCCCTGGTCGGCTGCACCGGTTCTGCCGTGGCGGGCCGCACGGGCTCGGGCTCGTGCACGCTCGCGGGCGTCTTCTCTGCACTGGGCATGGGGCACATCCTGCCGTACCCGTCTGGGAAAACGCCGAGGGCCGCCGCACCTCATCGGTGCGGCGGCCCATGTTTCACGTGAAACACCCCCGGCGGGCGATATGGTCTCCAAACCGGTCAGATCACCGGGCTAACCGTTCTGACCTGCGAAGATGCCACCATTGGTGCCGTTACCGTTGCCGTTCCCGTTGCCTCGAGTGGTCCCGGTTCCGGTTGATTCCGTGCCCGTGGGCGTCGGAACCGTTCCTCCGTCGGTGCCGCCCGTGTCCGTGCCTCCGGCCCCGTTGCTGTTGCCACCGCAGTCGTTGCCCCAGCCGAAGGTGCAGGACGCACTGGCCGACGGGGACGGCGTGGGGGTGGTCGGGCTCGGCGTCGGGCTCGGCGTGGCACTCGGCGTCGGGCTCGGCGTGAAGGTGACGCTCGGGGTCGGGGAGGGGGCGCCCGCCTCGTGCTGGACCGTGCCGATCTCGGTGGCCTTCGGGAAACCGAGGTCGTTCTGGCCCTTGAGCGCAGCCAGCATGTACTCGGTCCACACCTGCGTCGGGATGTCACCACCGTGGATGGAGTCCGCGCCCGCTGTGCCGTTCATGGACAGCAGCTTGTGGTTCTTGGGGTTCTCGCGGAACATCGCCACCGAGGTGGACAGCTGCTGGGTGTAGCCGACGAACCAGGCCGACTTGTTCTCGTCGGTGGTACCGGTCTTGCCCGCCGCCGTACGGCCGAGGGCCTGGGCCTTCTTGCCCGTACCGTTCTGGATGACGTTCTCCAGGACGTCCGTGACGTTGTTGGCGATGTTCGGGTCCATCGCCTCCTTGGGCGTCGGCTTCGGCTTGGTGAAACTGGGGGCGTCGGTGCCGTTGACCTTGACCGCGGTCACGGAGTACGGGTCCGTCTGCTGGCCGGATGCGGCGAAGGTCGCGTAGGCGTCGGCCATGCGGATCGCACTGGGCGTGGACGTACCGATGGCGAAGGACGGATTGAGGTCCTGCGACATGCTCTGGTCGAGGATGCCGGCCTGCCGGGCCACGTCCCGGACGTGCGTCATCCCCACATCGACACCGAGCTGCACGAACGGCGTGTTGACGGACTGCTCCATCGCCTTGCGCAGGGTGATGTATCCCCAGGGGTGATCGCTCTCGTTCTCCTGGTAGAAGTACGAGTTGTCCTTGTTGAGGTAGTACGTCCCATCCGGTTTCTGGACCTTGAGGTGGTCGTTGCCGTTGTACTTGCTCAGCGGAGACACCCCCTCGCCGTGGGAGTTGTACTTGCCGTACTCCATGGCGGCGGCGAGTACGAACGGCTTCCAGGTCGAACCCACGGGGACACCGGAGGTGTCGGCGTTGTTGGTGAAGTGCCCGTTCTCATAGCCGTCGCCGCCGTAGAGAGCAACGATCGCGCCGTCCTTGGGCTTGACCGACGCCGCACCGAACTGGACGTACTTGTCCAGCTCGCGGTGCTTCGGGTCGAGGTTCTCCTTCTGGACGTTCTTCACGGCCTTGGCCAGCGCATCGACCTTTTCCTTTCGGAAGGTCGTGTAGATCTGGTAGCCGCCGCGGTCGAACTGCGCCTCGGTGATGTCGGAGTGCGCGAGGACGTACTTCTTCGCCGTGTCGGCCAGGTAGCTGATCTGGCCGGTCATGCCCTTGGTCGCCTTGCGGCCGTCGGGCTTGGGGTACTTGGCGATGGCCTCCTGGTACTGAGCGTCGGAGAGATGATGGTCCTTGTGCATCTCGCCGAGGATCCAGGCCCAGCGGTCCTTGGAACGCTTCTCGTTGGCCTGCGGGCTCGCCGACTTGTCGAGGTCCTGGTTGCCCGCGGGGTCGTAGTACGTGGGGCCCTTCAGCAGCGCCGCGAGGACGGCGCACTCGCTCGGCTTGAGGTCGACCGCGTTCTTGCCGTAGTAGGTCTGCGCCGCGGCCTGGATGCCGTACGCGCCCCGGCCGAAGTACGAGGTGTTCAGGTACCCCTGCATGATCTGGTTCTTGTTGAGCTTCGCGCCCACCTTTATGGAGATGAACATCTCCTTGAACTTCCGGGTGACCGACTGCTCCTGGCTGAGGTACGTGTTCTTCACGTACTGCTGGGTGATCGTCGAACCGCCCTGCGTCTGGCCGCCTCGCGCCATGTTCACCATGGCCCGCGCGATGCCCATGGGGTCGACGCCCGAGTCCTTGTAGAAGGACTTGTTCTCGGCGGAGATCACCGCGAACTGCATCGCCCCGGGAATCTGGTCGATGCTGACGTTCTGCCGGTTGACGCCGGTGCCGGTGGCCACCATCTGTTTGCCGTCGGCCCAGTAGTAGACGTTGTTCTGGGACTTGGCCGCGTCGTTCTCGTTCGGGATCGAGACCATCGCGTAGCCGACGCCGACCATCACCACGAGGCTGCCGACGAAGCCGAGGAACAGCCCGCTGACCAGCTTCCAGGAGGGCACCCAGCGCTGCCAGCCGAACTTGCCGGCCCTCGGGTAGTCGATGAACCTCTTCTTGCCGGGTGCGGTGGTCGCGCGGCCCCTGCCGCGCCCCGGGCCGGTCGGCCCGCCCGGCCCGCCGCGCCGGCCACCAGGACTCGTATTCTCGGCCACCCTGCGGCGGCCGCCCTTCTGCGCGGCACGGCGGGCCTCGGCGCGGCCGCCATAGGAACGCTCCTCGCCTCCCGGGTCAGCAGACTCAGCCCCATGGGAAGGGGCCCCATAGGAGTCGGCAGGAGACCCGGTGTCGCCTCGCGGTGCCGCACGGCGACCGGAGGACGAGCCGGGCTGGCCGCGTCGGGCCGCGGCACGTCCGCCTCCCTGCGGCTGCGGCGGTTTGCGACGGTGCTCGCTCATCGAACGATTACTCCTCGGGCAGGCGCACCCGTGCGCGCCTGGAACGGCGGCTGATTTCCGGTCCCCCCGAAGTACGGATGTGGTCGGTTCCGCATTCACCCGTACTGCACCGGGGACGAGGACGCTCCCCAGGCGTCACACGGTTCCCGGCGGTGTCCATGCCGCACAGACTACGCACCGCCAAAACCCACCGAGCCCCGAAGTTCACCCCAAAACAGGCAACTTGCCTCCTACGAATCGGTGATGTGATCCCGTTCACCACCGTCCCCCTTGTCGCTCACGGTGGGGCGTTCTATCGTCGTGATGTATCGAACCGATACATCAGCGCGAGATAAAGTCGCTGACAGGCACTGCGAGACCTGCGGGATCCACCTGCGGGACCGAGAGGAGGCGACGATGAGCCGGCGCTCCGGCATCCTTGAGTTCGCCGTACTCGGCCTGCTGCGGGAGTCCCCGATGCACGGCTATGAGCTGCGCAAGCGACTCAACACGTCACTGGGTGTGTTCCGTGCGTTCAGTTACGGAACTCTGTATCCCTGCCTCAAGACGTTGGTCACCAACGGCTGGCTGGTCGAGGAACCCGGACACACCCACGACGACGCAGTCGCCGCCCCTCTCGCCGGCCGCCGCGCCAAGATCGTTTACCGGCTGACGGCGGAAGGCAAGGAGCACTTCGAGGAACTGCTCTCGCAGACCGGCCCGGACGCCTACGAGGACGAGCACTTCGCGGCACGGTTCGCCTTCTTCGGGCAGACCTCGCGCGATGTCCGCATGCGCGTCCTGGAGGGCCGGCGCAGCCGCCTGGAAGAGCGCCTGGAGAAGATGCGCGCCTCACTGGCGCGCACCCGGGAACGCCTCGACGACTACACGCTTGAGCTCCAGCGCCACGGAATGGAGTCCGTGGAGCGCGAAGTGCGCTGGCTGAACGAGCTCATCGAGAGCGAGCGGGCCGGCCGGGACCTTAGGGGTTCCGAGTCCGGGGGGTCCGCTCAGCAGGACACCACCACAGGATCGACGGGCGGCCTGCCCCGTCCCGGGGAAACCCCCCGGACGGATACGTCCGACGACACCGCCACGTGAGACCCAGTCAGGGCCTCACTCGTACACACAGGGAGCAACCGGAATGGGTTCGGTTCGCGTAGCCATCGTCGGCGTGGGCAACTGCGCGGCGTCGCTGGTGCAGGGAGTCGAGTACTACAAGGACGCCGACCCGGCGTCCAAGGTCCCCGGCCTGATGCACGTGCAGTTCGGTGACTACCACGTGCGCGACGTCGAGTTCGTCGCCGCGTTCGACGTCGACGCCAAGAAGGTCGGCCTCGACCTCGCGGACGCGATCGGCGCCTCCGAGAACAACACCATCAAGATCTGCGACGTGCCCAACACCGGTGTCACCGTCCAGCGCGGTCACACCCTCGACGGCCTCGGCAAGTACTACCGCCAGACCATCGAGGAGTCCGACGCCGAGCCGGTCGACATCGTCCAGATCCTGAAGGACAAGCAGGTCGACGTCCTGGTCTGCTACCTGCCCGTGGGCTCCGAGGACGCGGCGAAGTTCTACGCCCAGTGCGCCATCGACGCCAAGGTCGCGTTCGTCAACGCCCTCCCGGTCTTCATCGCCGGCACCAAGGAGTGGGCGGACAAGTTCACCGAGGCGGGCGTGCCGATCGTCGGTGACGACATCAAGTCCCAGGTCGGCGCCACCATCACGCACCGCGTCATGGCGAAGCTGTTCGAGGACCGTGGCGTCATCCTGGACCGCACGATGCAGCTGAACGTCGGCGGCAACATGGACTTCAAGAACATGCTCGAGCGCGAGCGCCTGGAGTCCAAGAAGATCTCCAAGACGCAGGCCGTCACCTCCCAGATCCCCGACCGGGACCTCGGCGAGAAGAACGTCCACATCGGCCCGTCCGACTACGTCGCCTGGCTGGACGACCGCAAGTGGGCCTACGTCCGCCTCGAGGGCCGTGCCTTCGGTGACGTCCCGCTGAACCTGGAGTACAAGCTCGAGGTCTGGGACTCCCCGAACTCCGCGGGTGTCATCATCGACGCCCTGCGCGCCGCGAAGATCGCCAAGGACCGCGGCATCGGCGGCCCGATCCTGTCGGCGTCCTCCTACTTCATGAAGTCCCCGCCGGTCCAGTACTTCGACGACGAGGCGCGCCAGAACGTCGAGAAGTTCATCAGCGGTGAGGTCGAGCGCTGACGCGCTGAGCACGCTCGCACGCGAACGCTCCTGCCAGGGCGGTGAAGGTCCCCGGGTCCCCCGACCCGGGGACCTTCCGCATATGTGAGGCTGTCGCCCATGCCCGTCGTACGTGACCTGCGCCTGCTGGTGCGCCTGCGGTACTTCCGGCGCCTGCTGTACGTCCGCCTCCTGTCCCAGGGTGCCGACGGCGTCTACCAGGTCGCGCTCGCCGCGTACGTCGTCTTCTCCCCGGAGAAACAGACCTCGGCCACCGCGATCGCCTCGGCGATGGCGGTCCTGTTGCTCCCCTACTCGCTGGTCGGTCCCTTCGCCGGCGTCCTGCTGGACCGCTGGCGACGCCGGCAGGTCTTCGTGTACGGCAATCTGCTGCGAGCCCTGCTGGCCGCGGCCACCGCCGCCCTGATGATCGGGCACGCCCCCGACTGGCTCTTCTACGTCTCCGCGCTGTGTGTCACGGCCGTCAACCGCTTCGTTCTCGCGGGGCTGTCCGCCGCCCTGCCCCGGGTCGTCGACGCCGAACGCCTGGTGGTGGCCAACTCACTCTCCCCGACAGCGGGCACACTCGCCGCGACCGCCGGCGGGGGCCTGGCCTTCGGCGTACGGATCCTGGCGTCCGACTCCGACGCGGTGGTGGTACTGCTCGGCGCCTTTCTTTACCTGTGCGCGAGTTTCGGCTCCCTGCGTCTTCCCCCCGCTCTCCTCGGACCCGACCGGTCCCCGGGCCGGCCCCATCTCGGCACTGCACTCGCCGAGACGGCACGCGAGCTGCTCGCGGCCGTCCGGCACCTGGCCGCGCCCCGGCGCAGGGAAGCGGCGTGGGCCCTGGCCGCGATGACGGTGATGCGCTTCTGTTACGGCGCCCTTCTCGTCCTGCTGCTCATGCTCTGCCGTTACGCCCTGTCCGACACCCCGGAAGAAGGGCTGCGGCTGCTCGGGCTGGTGCTGGCCCTGTCCGGGGCGGGGTTCTTCGCCGCGGCGCTGGTGACCCCGTGGGCGGTCGGGCGGCTCGGCCCCGGCCGCTGGATCATGGTGTGCTCCGGAGTGGCCATGGTGCTGGAACCCGCCTTGGGCCTTCCGTTCGCCACCGGGCCACTGATGGCCGCGGCCTTCGTCCTCGGCCTGATCACCCAGGGAGCGAAGATCGCCACGGACACGATCGTCCAGGCACGTGTCGAGGACGGCTTTCGCGGCCGGGTCTTCTCCGTGTACGACGTCCTCTTCAACGTCGCCTTCGTAGGTGCGGCAGGCGTGGCGGCGCTGATGCTTCCGCCGGACGGCCGCTCCCCGGTACTCGTGGTTCTCGTCGCCGTCGTCTATGGCGTGATCACCATGACCCTGGCCCGCTTCGAGCGACGGTGAGCCGGCGGCGGTCGCCCGTCGAGCGTCACCGATACAGACCGAGGGGGCGATGTTTCACGTGAAACATCGCCCCCTCGGTGTTCACTGTCCCGGCGGATGTTTCACGTGAAACACTCCACCGGATCCGGCTCAGCTCTGCGCGGCCCACCACTCCTTGAGAGCCGCCACCGCCGCGTCGTGCCCCATCGGGCCGTTTTCCAGGCGCAGCTCCAGCATGTGCTTGTACGCCTTGCCGACGGCCGGGCCCGGGCCGACTTCCAGGATCTCCATGATCTGGTTGCCGTCGAGGTCGGGCCGGATGGCGTCCAGCTCCTCCTGCTCCTTCAGCTGAGCGATGCGCTCCTCCAGACCGTCGTAGGCCCGGGACAGCGCAACCGCCTTCCGCTTGTTACGGGTGGTGCAGTCGGAGCGGGTCAGCTTGTGCAGGCGGTCCAGCAGCGGACCCGCGTCACGGACGTACCGGCGGACCGCCGAGTCCGTCCACTCGCCGGTGCCGTAGCCGTGGAAGCGCAGGTGCAGCTCGACCAGCCGCGAGACGTCCTTCACCAGCTCGTTGGAGTATTTCAGGGCGGTCATGCGCTTCTTGGTCATCTTCGCGCCGACCACCTCGTGGTGGTGGAAGGAAACCCGGCCGTCCGTCTCGAAGCGGCGTGTGGGCGGCTTGCCGATGTCGTGAAGCAGCGCGGCCAGCCGCAGGGTGAGGTCCGGGCCGTCCTGCTCCAGCTCGATGGCCTGCTCCAGGACGATCAGCGTGTGCTCGTAGACGTCCTTGTGCCGGTGGTGCTCGTCGCTCTCCAGGCGGAGCGCCGGCAGTTCGGGCAGGACATACCCGGCGAGCCCGGTGTCGACGAGCAGGGTGAGGCCCTTGCGCGGATGGGCGGACAGGAGCAGTTTGTTCAGCTCGTCCCGGACCCGCTCCGCCGAGACGATCTCGATGCGTCCGGCCATCTCGGTCATGGCGGTGACGACCTCGGGGGCGACCTCGAAGTCCAGCTGGGCGGCGAACCGGGCGGCCCGCATCATGCGCAGCGGATCGTCCGAGAAGGACTCCTCAGGAGTGCCCGGCGTCCGCAGCACACGCGCCGCGAGGTCCTCCAGGCCACCGTGCGGGTCGATGAACTCCTTCTCCGGCAGCGCCACGGCCATCGCGTTGACGGTGAAGTCGCGACGGGCCAGGTCCTCCTCGATGGAGTCGCCGTACGACACCTCCGGCTTGCGCGAGGTGCGGTCGTAGGCCTCCGACCGGTAGGTGGTGATCTCGATCTGGAAGAGCCAGTCGGTGTCTCCGACACGGGCGCCCTTCTGGGCGCCGACCGTACCGAAGGCGATCCCCACCTCCCAGACCGCGTCCGCCCATGGTCGGACGATCTTCAGGACGTCCTCGGGGCGGGCGTCGGTGGTGAAGTCCAGGTCATTGCCGAGCCTGCCGAGCAACGCGTCGCGGACCGAACCGCCGACCAGGGCGAGGGAGAACCCGGCCTCCTGGAATCGGCGGGCGAGGTCGTCGGCGACGGGGGCCACCCGCAGCAGCTCGGCGACCGCGCGCTGCTGCGCCTGGCTCAGGGCAGAGGGAGTGTCTTCGTTCGGGTTCGGCACAACAGAAGAGGGTACGTGCCCCGCGCCACCAGGGGCGCCCCCATCGATGTCCGCCGACGCCCGCACGGAAGCGGTCCGGACAGCTCCTCGCATACCCCCGCAAGCGCTGCTCTTGCGGCGTACGGCCGCTCTCCCCTCGATACTGGATATAGAGGACGGGATCACAGTTGTTCTTCGATCTTGTGAGGGAGACCGCGGCACTTCCGTTCAGCGCGCATCGTTACCATGCGTGGACGCACATTCCGACGACCACTGACGACGAGGGACGGGCGAGCGCGTGGCCGAGGCGGCTGACTTCCAGGGGACCAGTGCCTCACCTGCCCGCCGCCGGCTGCGGCGGGCCGGAGCACTTCTCGCGGGGGCGCCCCTGCTGGCCGGTGTACTCCAGCTGCCCGCTGCCGGCCCCGCGCAGGCCGCCGACTCCGACACGGTGTCCGTCTCCCTGGACTCGCTCAGCCCCAGCGCCCCCACGGACGGCGACACGCTGACCGTGTCCGGCACGGTGACCAACACCGGCAAGGAGACCGTCACCGGCGCCCACGTGGGCCTGCGGGTGGGCTCCCCGCTGACCACCCGCTCGGCCATCGACTCCGTGGCCCAGCACTCCGACGAAGCGCCGGGCGGCTCCGGCGCCGAGGTCGGCGGGAAGTACGAAGAGGACTTCGACAAGCTGGCCCCGGGTGTCGCCGAGCACTTCAGCATCGCCGTCCCCGTGGACAAACTCGACCTCGGCTCGGACGGCGTCTACGAGCTGGACGTCGCCCTGTCCGGCCAGACTCCCGCCCGCCGCTGGGACCAGCTCCTGGGCATCCGGCGGACCCTCCTGCCCTGGCAGCCGTCGGACGCCGACACCAAGACGAAGACGACGTTCCTGTGGCCGCTGCTCTCCGCGGTCCACATGTCGGCCAAGACGGGTGCGGGCGACCTGCAGACGCCGGAGTTCATGGACGACGACCTGGCCACGGAGCTGGCGCCCGGCGGCCGGCTGGCGCAGATGGTGGAGCTGGGCAAGGATCTCGACATCACGTGGGTGATCGACCCGGATCTGCTGGCCTCGGTCGACGCGATGGCGGTCGGCAACTACCGGATCCAGGGCGCCGGCGGCACCAGCACGCCCGGCTCACGGGAGCACCAGGCGATCGCCAAGCAGTGGCTGGCGTCCCTGCAGAAGGCGGTGGCCGGCAAGGAGGTCGTCGCGCTGCCCTTCGCCGACCCCGACCTGGCTTCGCTGGCCCACAACGGCACCCGGGTCACCGGTTCGCTCAGCCATCTCAAGGACGCCACCGACGTCGCCGCGACCACCGTCAAGACCGTGCTCCATGTCACCCCGAGCACCGACTTCGCCTGGCCGGTGAACGGCGCCGTGGACCCGTCGATCATGAAGGTCGCGACCTCCGCCGGCGCCGACCGGGTGATCGCCCGCAGCGACAGTCTCCAGGAGACCGCCGGGCTGTCGTACACGCCGTCCGCCGCCCGCCCGGTCGGCGGAGGCACCACGGCGGTGGTCGCCGACAAGCGGCTGTCGACGGCGTTCGAGGGCGACCTGACCAAGGCGGGCGCGGCCACTCTCGCCGTGCAGCGGTTCCTGGCCCAGAGCCTGCAGCTGAACACGCAGACGGACAAGCAGCGCAGCATCGTCGTCGCCCCGCAGCGCATGCCCACGGCGAGCCAGGCACAGGCGATGGCGGCGGCGCTGACGGCGCTCCAGGGCGGCACCTGGTCCCAGTCCCAGGACCTCACCGCGACGTCCAAGGACAAGCCCGACCCGAACGCCACCACGCGCATCCCGTCGTCGTCCGCCTACCCCGCCTCGCTGCGCCGGCAGGAGCTGCCGAGGACGGCCTTCGAGCAGATCGCCCGCACCCAGAACAAGCTCGACGGCTTCCGCGTGGTCCTCACCGACCAGTCCCGCGTGGTCACCCCGTTCGGCCGGGCCATAAACCGGGAGATGTCCGCGTCCTGGCGCGGCCGGAGCGGTGAGGCGGACAGCTACCGCGGGGACGTGGAGGCGTGGCTCGACGACCTGGCCGACCAGGTCAAGCTGATCGACAAGTCCGAGACCAAGCTCTCGGGCCGCAGCGCCACGATCCCGGTGACGGTCCAGAACAACCTCGTCCAGCCCGTCGGCCACCTGGTGCTGCGACTGGAGTCGACCATGCCGACCCGTCTGAAGATCGGCGGCAAGGCCTACTCCGAACAGCCCGTGGAGATCTCCGGCGGGCACAGCCAGTCGGTGAAGTTCACCACCTCGGCCAACGCCAACGGCCGGGTCGCGGTCATCGCCCAGCTGTACACCGAGGACGGCGTGCGGTACGGCGACCCGGTCAGCTTCGACGTGAAGGTCACCGAGGTCACGCCCACCGTGATGCTGGTCATCGGCGGTGGCGTCCTGCTCCTCGTCCTCGCCGGTTTCCGGATGTACACCCAGCGCAAGCGCGCCGCCGCCCGGCAGGCGGAGGACGACGGTCCCGGCACCGCGGGCGAGGGCCCGGACGAGCCCGGGAACCCCGGAGCGCCCGGGGACCGTCTCCCGGAGGAGTCCGACTCCGCCACCGGGGCAGGCGACCCGGAGCAGCCGAGTGACCCTGCGCCGGACACCGCACCGGAAAGCGCCGACCCGTCCGGGACGGGTGAGAGAGTGGACCGTTGAGCGATGTCGTGGCCGGTGGGCCCGGGACGATGAGGTGGGGTAAGCATGAACGCGCCGTACGACGGTGACAGCGGCCAGGGCGCGGCCGGCTCGGGCTACCCCGAGCCGCCGCCCGAGGCCGGCCAGGTGCCGCCGCAGCACGCGGCGGACATGTATCTCCAGGACGCCTACGAGCAGGACCCCTACCGGGCGCACGACCTCGCCGCTCAGGACCCGGTCGCCGAGGCGCTGTACGACCGCGCAGCGCATCCGCCGCCGCCCCCGGGGACGTACGGCCCCCAGCAGCCGCCGTACGCGCCGCCCGCGCAGTCGCCCTACGCCCCCGACCCGCGCGTGTGGGCGCAGACCCCGGCGCCGGAGCCGGGCGGCTCCGCCCAGTACCTGCCGTACGGCGAGGACCCCCGCGCGACCCAGTTCGTGGGCGTGGACGACCTGGTCTCCCACTCCGGTGAGGAGTATCACGAGCCGGACGCCTTCGCGCATCTCTTCAAGGACCAGCAGCACAGCGGCGGGCACGCGCCCATGGATCCCCCGGCCGTCGCGGGACCGGGCGGGGTGCACGACGTCGCCGGTCAGTACCCGCAGGCGTACGGCCAGAGCCCGCAGCAGGGCGGCCCGTACGCCGGCGGCGCGTACCCGGCCGGGCCGTCCGCCGCCGGCTACCCGGCGCAGTCTCCCGTGCCCGCCCCGGCCGCCGTCGCGGACCCCGTCGGGGCCGTCGAACCGGAGGCCCCCGCGGCCGCCGGCGCTCCCGCCAAGAAGGGCGGCCGGGCCACCGGACTGCTGAAGTCCAGCGCCGTCATGGCGGCGGGCACGATGGTCTCCCGCCTCACCGGCTTCGTCCGCTCCGCGCTGATCGCCGCCGCATTGGGCCTGGGCGTGCTCGCCGACTCCTTCCAGGTGGCCTACCAGCTGCCGACGATGATCTACATCCTCACCGTCGGCGGCGGTCTGAACTCCGTGTTCGTGCCGCAGCTGGTGCGCTCCATGAAGGAGGACGAGGACGGCGGCGAGGCCTTCGCCAACCGGCTCCTGACCCTCGTGATGGTCGCCCTCGCCGCGCTGACCGGGCTCGCGCTGTTCGCCGCGCCACTGCTGGTGCGGTTGCTGTCCCCCACCATCGCCGACGACGCGGCGGCGAACAGTGTGGCGGTCACCTTCACCCGCTACTTCCTGCCCTCGATCTTCTTCATGGGCATCCACGTGGTGATGGGTCAGATCCTCAACGCCCGCGGGAAGTTCGGCGCGATGATGTGGACCCCGGTCCTGAACAACATCGTCATCATCGTGACGCTCGGCATGTTCATCTGGGTCTACGGCACCGCCGCCAACTCCCACCTGGACGTCACCAGCATCCCGCCGCAGGGCCAGCGGTTGCTCGGCGTCGGTGTGCTGCTCGGCCTGATCGTCCAGGCACTGGCCATGATCCCGTACCTGCGGGAGACCGGCTTCCGGGTCCGGCTGCGCTTCGACTGGAAGGGCCACGGCCTGGGCAAGGCCGCGATGCTCGCCAAGTGGACGGTCCTGTTCGTCCTCGCCAACCAGGCGGGCGCCATGGTCGTGACCCAGCTGTCGACCGCCGCCGGCAAGGACTCCGGCGTCAAGGGAACCGGCTTCGCCGCCTACGCCAACGCCCAGCTGATCTGGGGCCTGCCGCAGGCCATCATCACCGTCTCCCTGATGGCCGCCCTGCTGCCGCGCATCTCGCGCTCGGCCGCAGAGGGTGACTCGGGCGCCATCCGCGACGACATCTCGCAGGGGCTGCGCACCACCGCGGTCGCCATCGTGCCCATCGCGTTCGGGTTCGTCGCGCTCGGCATCCCGATGTGCACGCTGATCTTCGGCTCAGCCGGCACCGACGCGGCCACCAACATGGGGTACATGCTGATGGCCTTCGGCCTCGGCCTGATCCCGTACTCCGTGCAGTACGTCGTCCTGCGCGCCTTCTACGCCTACGAGGACACCCGCACCCCCTTCTACAACACCGTCATCGTGGCCGCGGTCAACGCCGGCGCCGCGGCGCTCTGCTACTTCCTGCTGCCCGCGCGCTGGTCGGTCGCCGGCATGGCCGCCGCCTACGGCCTCGCCTACGCCATCGGTGTGGGTGTCGCCTGGCGCAGGCTGCGTAAGCGGCTGGGCGGGGACCTGGACGGGGCCCGGGTGATGCGCACGTACGCGCGCCTGGCCATCGCCTCCGTGCCGGCCGTCCTGCTCAGCGGCGCGGCCTGCTACGGCGTCGGGCACACTCTCGGCCAGGGCGTCGTCGGCTCCTTCGCCGCGCTGCTCGCCGGAGGTGTCCTCCTGTTCGGGGTCTTCTTCGTCGCCGCCCGCCGGATGCGCATCGAGGAACTGAACTCGCTCGTGGGAATGGTGCGCGGGCGTCTGGGGCGATGAGGCGGGGGTAGGCGCACAACCATCGTCCGCTGCTGTGTGTCGTGCATAGCGGCCGACTGTGGGCACAATTGGTTTCGGCGTCGGACAGCGTGCAACGGATGGGGAGGCAGGGACGACGGTGGCGGAACGGAGCACGGCTGCCGTCGACGTGGCAGACAACAGCGGTGACAAGCCGCTGACCGCCAAGGCGGACCAGTCCACGGCCGACGGGGTGGCCAAGAACCCGGAGCGGGACACGGACAGCGACGAGGCACAGGGGAGCGGCGGAACCGAAGGTCCCGGACGGAAGACCTCGCCTCCGGAATTGCACAGCGGTCACAAGCTCGCCAGACGCTACCGGTTGGAGGAGTGCGTCACCCGTCTGGACGGATTCAGCAGTTGGCGTGCGGTCGACGAGAAACTCCGTCGTGCCGTCGGCGTCCATGTACTGCCCGCGGACCATGCCCGGGCCCGCTCCGTCCTTGCCGCCGCCCGTTCCTCCGCGCTGCTGGGCGATCCGCGCTTCGTCCAGGTTCTCGACGCCGTCGAGGAGAACGATCTCGTCTACGTCGTCCACGAGTGGCTGCCCGATGCCGTCGAGCTGTCCACCCTGCTCGCCGGCGGCCCGCTGGAGCCGCACGACGCCTACCAGATGGTCAGTCAGATCGCCTCGGCCATGGCCGCCGCGCACCGGGAGGGCCTCGCCCATCTGCGGCTGAACCCCAACGCCGTGCTGCGCGCCTCCACCGGCCAGTGGCGCATCCGCGGCCTCGCCGTGAACGCGGCGCTGCGGGGCATCGGCTCCGACACCCCGCAGCGCGCCGACACCGAGGCGATCGGCGCCCTGCTGTACGCGTCGCTGACCCAGCGCTGGCCGTACGAGAACGATGCGTACGGCCTGTCCGGCCTGCCCAAGGACATCGGCCTCATCCCCCCGGACCAGGTACGCGCCGGTGTGCACCGCGGCCTGTCCGAGCTGGCCATGCGGGCCCTCGTCAACGACGGGGCCACGGCGTCCCGGCACGAGGCTCCGTGCACCACGCCGGAGGAGCTGGTGAAGGCGATCGGCGAAATGCCGCGCATCCGCCCGCCCGAGCCGGCGTTCACGGCCCCGCCGGAGTACCAGCGCACGACCTACCAGCAGGGCACCTACGGCCGTCAGGCGCCCCACCCCGGTGCCACACAGCCGATCACGGTCCCGCCTGCACCGCTGCAGAGCCGCACCGGCAAGGCGCTGAAGTGGGCGGTGTCCGCGCTCCTCATCGCCGCCCTGGGACTGGGCAGCTGGCAGCTGGCGGATGCCCTGATGGGCCGGGGCGGGAAAACGGACGACACCCACAAGAGCCGGACGACGGACAGCGGCGACAAGAACGCCGAGAAGCCGAAGCCGGTTCCGATAGCGATCAAGTACGGCCAGGAGTTCGTTGCCAAGGGCGACGCCCAGCACCCCGGCGACGTCCCCAAGACCTATGACGGCGACGCATCGACGTACTGGAGGACCAGGAGTTTCGACGAGGGCCCTCCGATCGCGCCGCTCAAGCCGGGCGTCGGCATCGTCTACGACCTCGGTTCGCCCCAGAAGCTCGGCTCGGCCACCGTCGACCTGCGGTACACCGGTGACCACACCACGGTGGAGCTGTACGCTGCGGACTCGCTGACCCCGTCGTCGCTGGAGTCGATGCACCAGCTCGGCAAGGTCACGACGGCGAGCAACACTGCCACGGTGAAGCTCACCAAGACGGTGAAGACGCAGTACGTCCTGGTCTGGCTGACGGCCGTGCCCTATTCGGGGTACGACTCGACCCTGTACAGCGGCGAGGGCTACAAGCAGGCCATCGGCGAAGTGAAGTTCACGGGCTGACGTCTCACCCGGACCCGGAGGGGGCAGATGACGGAGGGCGCCGGATACGACGGAGTGAGCGACAAGGATCTGCTCGCCCGCCATGTGGAAGGCGACCCCGAGGCCTTCGGTGAGATCGTGCGGCGCCATCGGGACCGTCTCTGGGCGGTCGCCCTGCGCACTCTGGGGGACCGGGAGGAGGCCGCTGACGCGGTCCAGGACGCCCTGGTGTCGGCTTATCGGGCCGCCCACACCTTTCGGGGGCAGTCAGCCGTCACGACGTGGCTGCACCGGATCACCGTGAACGCCTGTCTCGACCGGGCACGCAAGGCGGCCTCACGGAAGACGGCTCCGGTCGACGACACCGAGCGGCTGGAGCAGTTGCTGGAGCCGCATGAGTCTGCCTCGGCGCCGGCCGAGCGGAAGGACGTGCACCGCCAGCTCCTCGAAGCACTCGGCACCCTGCCGCCGGAACAGCGGGCCGCACTGGTCCTGGTGGACATGCAGGGCTACCCCGTGGCGGAGGCCGCCCGGATCCTGGATGTGCCGACGGGGACGGTGAAGAGCCGGTGCGCGCGGGGCAGGGCCAGACTGCTGCCCCTGCTCACGCATCTATGGCCCGACGGTGCCGGTACCGTCCGCACCGGGGACGGGAAAGAAGTCGGCCCGGAACGGAACCGGACGCAGAGGCCATCCGTCCCACCGGCAACGGCGTCCCCGAGTGAACATCCCCGGGACCCGGAACCCAGCGATTCAGCCGTAGTGAAGGGCGGAGGTGGGCGAGCGTGACCACCACGGCAGACACGGCCGGGCACCCGGACGTCGCGGAGATGTCCGACCTCACCGAGGGCCTGCTTCCGCCGGACCGCAGTACGGAGGTGCGGCGCCACCTCGATGAGTGCGGCCTGTGCGCGGACGTGTACGGGTCGCTGGAGGAAATCCGCGGGCTGCTGGGATCCGTACCCGAGCCCGGCCGCATGCCGGACGACGTGGCTGCCTCCATCGACGCCGCTCTTGCCGCGGAGAGCCCGCTGACCGCCGTCGGCGAGCCCGCCCCGGCTCATGTTTCACGTGAAACACCCGCCAAGCCCGATCGCCCGACCGGACGTCCGCGTGCCACGACCGGCCCAGGGCGCAAGCGGTCCGAGCGCGGCCGGCGTCGCCATCAGCTCGTCCTTGGCACCGTTCTCACGGCTGCGGTGCTGGGTGCGGGCACCCTGGTGGCGACCTCGCTCGGCACAGGGGACAGCCGCACGACGGCCCACGGAACGCCGAGCCCCACCGCAGCCTCCTTCTCGGGCCACAGTGTGCAGGAGCAGGTGGGCGTCCTGCTCGACGCGAAGCATGGCCTGCCCCGCAGTGCTGACAAGCACCGACTGAGCAGCGAGGGCCATTCGAGCACCCCCGGTTTCACGGAAAGTCCGAGCACGTTGGCCCAGACGGTTGCTCCGGTCCCCGACTGCATCCGGCAAGCACTGCCTCAGCGAGACGATGTTCTGGGTGCCAAGACGGGAACGTTCGCCGGCAAGTCCGCCTTTCTGGTGGTAGTGCCGGACACTGACGACGCCACCCGCGTCACGGCGTACGTCGTCGACACAGCATGCGTACTCAAGCACCCCACGTCGCCGGGCACGGTGCTGTGGAACGGGTCCTATCCACGCCCTTGAGGGCAACGCACCGGAGAGACCTTTGAGGGACTTCACGTCTCCCTGTGTCCAGTCTCGCGTGCTCCGGCACACACCGGGAATGCGGGCCCCGTAGGATCCGTTGGGTGGGGTGAGAGTCCTGAAAGGGGCTCCGCCGGTCGACTGACGCAGACCAGAGACGAGGAACCAAGCCGTGAGCGACGTCCGTAACGTGATCATTATCGGCTCCGGGCCCGCGGGCTACACGGCGGCGCTCTACACCGCGCGTGCGTCGCTGAAGCCCTTGGTGTTCGAAGGCGCTGTCACCGCGGGTGGTGCGCTGATGAACACCACCGAGGTGGAGAACTTCCCGGGATTCCGCGACGGCATCATGGGGCCTGACCTCATGGACAACATGCGGGCCCAGGCCGAACGCTTCGGTGGCGAGCTGGTTCCGGACGACATCGTCTCCGTCGACCTGACCGGTGAGATCAAGACGGTCACCGACACCGCGGGCACGGTCCACCGGGCGAAGGCCGTCATCGTCGCCACCGGCTCGCAGCACCGCAAGCTGGGACTGCCGAATGAGGACGCGTTCTCGGGGCGCGGTGTCTCCTGGTGCGCCACCTGTGACGGGTTCTTCTTCAAGGACCACGACATCGCCGTGATCGGCGGCGGTGACACCGCGATGGAGGAGGCCACCTTCCTGTCGCGGTTCGCCAAGTCGGTGACGGTCGTCCACCGGCGGGACACCCTGCGCGCCTCCAAGGCGATGCAGGAGCGTGCCTTCGGCGACCCGAAGATCAAGTTCGTCTGGGACAGCGAGGTCGCAGAGATCCAGGGCGACCAGAAGCTCTCCGGCCTGAAGCTGCGCAACATCAAGACCGGCGAGCTGTCCGACCTGCCCGTGACGGGTCTGTTCATCGCGATCGGCCACGACCCGCGTACCGAGCTGTTCAAGGGCCAGCTGGACCTGGACGAGGAGGGCTACCTGAAGGTCGCCTCTCCGTCCACCCGCACCAATGTGACCGGTGTCTTCGGCGCCGGTGACGTGGTCGACCACACCTACCGCCAGGCGATCACCGCGGCGGGCACCGGCTGCTCCGCGGCTCTGGACGCCGAGCGCTTCCTCGCCGCCCTCGCTGACGAGGAGCAGGCGGAGCCCGAGAAGACCGCCGTCTGATCTTTCCTCTTCCCCCGCCCCACCGCACGACCAAGGTAAGGAGCCCCCTGTGGCCGGCAACCTGAAAACTGTCACCGACGACACCTTCGACCAGGACGTCCTCAAGAACGACAAGCCCGTTCTAGTGGACTTCTGGGCGGCCTGGTGCGGCCCGTGCCGCCAGATCGCCCCGTCCTTGGAGGCGATCGCTGCCGAGTACGGCGAGAAGATCGAGATCGTCAAGCTCAACATCGACGAGAACCCCGGCACGGCCGCCAGGTACGGCGTCATGTCCATCCCGACCCTGAACGTCTACCAGGGCGGCGAGGTTGCCAAGACCATCGTCGGCGCCAAGCCCAAGGCCGCACTCCTCCGCGACCTCGAAGAGTTCATCGGCGAGTGATGTTTCACGTGAAACACGAATGGGCCAACCCTCTCGGGTTGGCCCATTCGCTATAGCGGCCTCAGCGCAGGCTCCTTCTGGACGGCGCCCAGGAGCCGGTCGAGTGCCATCTCCACGTCTTCCTTCCAGGAGAGCGTGGACCGCAGCTCCAGCCGCAGCCGGGGATGCCTGGGATGCTGCCGGACCGTCTTGAAACCCACGGCCAGCAGATGGTCGGCGGGCAGCAGACAGGCGGGCCGCTCCCAGCGGACGTCGCCGAACGCCTCGATCGCCTTGAAGCCCCGGCGCAGCAGGTCCTTGGCTACCGCCTGCACCAGCACCCGGCCCAGTCCCTGCCCCTGATAGCCGGGCATGACGAACGCCGTCATCAGCTGGACGGCGTCCGGTGAGACCGGGCTCGTGGGAAAGGCCGTCGAACGTGGGACATAAGCCGGCGGGGCGTAGAGGACGAAACCCGCGGGCACGTCATCGATGTACACCACCCGGCCGCACGACCCCCAGTCCAGCAGGACGGCGGAGATCCAGGCTTCCTTCTCCAGCGCGGCTGTACCCGCCTTCAGTGCGGCTTCACCGCTGACGGGATCCAGCTCCCAGAAGACACAGGAGCGACAGCGGTCGGGAAGGTCCTGAAGGTTGTCCAGAGTGAGCGGCACGACCCGACGCCCCATGAAGGCTGATCCTCGCTTCCTTCGCCCGCCGCATCGCGAACGGCTGTCAGAACGCTCCGTTCCCTGAGCAGACTGCCGACGAAGCCGCCGACCACTCCGAGGCTCAGGCCAGCGCCCACCAGTCCGATACGGCTCATCGATCGCATGGCCCCCGTCTCCCCACTCACAGATCAGGCTGCTGTCCGGTGGATGTGCCATACCTGAACGCATCGTATCCACGATGGGATTCACTCGATACCGCCCCAAAGCAAAGAGCGGGTCGTTTCCGGTACACACCGGAAACGACCCGCTCCACCACATCACCAGGCGGTACCGCCCGAGGATCAGTCGTACGTCTCCTCGTCGCCGATCTCCCGCAGGCTCTTCTGGAGAGCCAGCCTCTCGCCCGGGGCGAGTGTGCTGAGGATCCTCTCGAGATCATCCGCGGAGGCGAACTCGACGGTGATCTTGCCCTTCTTCTGGCCCAGCTCGACCTTCACCCGTGTCTCGAAGCGGTCCGAGAGCCGTGTGGCCAGCTCGTTCAGTGCGGGGGAAGGTACGGAACCGGCCCGGGGGCCGCGGGCGCGGGAGGCCTTCTGGGGCCGCGAGCCCATCAACGTCACGATCTCTTCCACGGACCGCACCGACAGCCCCTCGGCCACGATGCGGTGAGCCAGCCGGTCCTGCTCCTCAGAGTCCTCGACGGCCAGCAGCGCCCGGGCGTGGCCGGCGGAGAGCACCCCGGCAGCCACCCGTTTCTGGACGGTCGGGGACAGCTTCAGCAAACGCAGGGTGTTGGAGACCTGCGGTCGGGAACGCCCGATCCGGTCGGCCAGCTGGTCGTGCGTGCAGTTGAAGTCCTTCAGCAGCTGGTCGTAGGCGGCTGCCTCTTCGATCGGGTTCAGCTGCGCGCGGTGGAGATTCTCCAGCAGTGCGTCCAGGAGGAGTTTCTCGTCGTCCGTGGCCCGCACGATGGCCGGAATGGCCTCCAGGCCGGCCTCACGGCAGGCACGCCAGCGGCGCTCGCCCATGATCAGCTCGTAGCGGGCGGGGCCCACCTGTCGCACTACGACGGGCTGCAGGAGGCCGACCTCCTGGATGGAGGTAACCAGCTCCTGCAGCGCGTCCTCGTCGAAAATCTCCCGGGGCTGGCGGGGGTTCGGCGTGATGGCGTCCAGGGGGATCTCGGCGAAGTGGGCACCCACCGGAGAGGCGGGCACTTCGACGGCCTGGGTTGCCGGACCCGCTTCGGCCTCTTCGGCCATGGGCGGCAGTGTGGCCACCTTGGCCGCGGCCACTCCGCGGTCGGTCGTCAGCACCGGGACGGCTGCGGGGGAGATGGACGCTCCGCCCCCCAGCACCGCCGGGGCCGGGGTCTTCTCGGTCGGGGCAGCCGGGATCAGTGCGCCGAGACCGCGGCCCAGACCCCTCCGTCGCTCGCTCACTGGATCCCCTCCACCATGTTCGGGTTGTTCTGGGCACCGATGTGGGCCTGGCCCGCGTCGTAGCTGACGCCGACGCCCTTCAGCGCGATTTCTCGGGCCGCCTCAAGATACGAGAGGGCGCCGCTCGATCCTGGATCGTAAGTCAGCACCGTCTGCCCGTAGCTCGGCGCCTCGGAGATGCGCACAGAGCGGGGGATGCTCGTCCGCAGCACCTCATCGCCGAAGTGGGTGCGCACCTCCTCCGCGACCTGCGAGGCAAGACGCGTCCGGCCGTCGTACATGGTGAGCAGGATGGTCGACACATGCAGGTTGGGGTTGAGGTGCCCCCGGACCAGATCGACGTTGCGCAGAAGCTGACCGAGACCCTCCAGGGCGTAGTACTCGCACTGGATCGGGATGAGTACCTCGGCGCCCGCGACGAGGGCGTTGACCGTCAAGAGTCCGAGCGAGGGCGGGCAGTCGATGAGGATGTAGTCCAACGGCTGCTCGTACGCCTGGATGGCCCGCTGAAGCCGGCTCTCCCGGGCCACCAGGGACACCAACTCGATCTCCGCACCGGCCAGATCGATGGTGGCAGGAGCGCAGAACAGGCCCTCGACATCGGGGACGGGCTGGACGACCTCGGCCAACGGCCGGCTCTCCACCAGAACGTCGTAGATGGAGGGGACTTCGGCGTGATGGTCAATCCCGAGGGCGGTGGACGCATTGCCCTGTGGGTCGAGGTCGATCACCAGCACGCGGCCACCGTGCAGGGCCAGCGAAGCGGCAAGGTTGACGGTCGTCGTCGTCTTGCCCACACCGCCCTTCTGGTTGGCGACCACGATGACTCGGGTCTGCTCCGGTCGCGGCAGACCTTCGCCGGCGCGGCCGAGAGCCTCCACCGCCAGTTGGGCCGCACGACCGATGGGAGTGTCGTCCATCGGAGGCGGTGTTTCACGTGAAACATCCGCCCCCATCGACTCGGTACGGGGACCGGGGACCGGATCGGTCATCGGTCCCGCGATGTTGGCGTCGGACCGCAAGGATTCACTCTCCTCGACTTCAGGCTCGCAATGAACAGAGCCTCCCATGTCTTCGGGGTCGTGAACCAGTGAGGCCTGGTGTTCTGTGGAGAAATCCACCTCTGTGGACAGCTCCGTGCCCCTGGAGAGGGACGGGGACGCCGGGGAATCGGGATCCTCTGAGAGTGAACCGAGAGGCTTCCGGTCGCGGGGTTCGGCCGCGGCGCGGCCACGACTGATGATGCCGTGCAGCAGTGAGCGACGTTTCACGTGAAACACGATGCATGGCAGCCAGGTCAAGGCGCCCGCACGACACCCCGGTATGCATACGTTTGGCTGCTTGTGTGGAGTATGCCCACGGGAACCCGGCCTCGTCTTACGGCCTGGCTCAGTGGGCCGGCTCCACTCCACGCTGACGGTCACGCGTCACTGACGGACCCGACGGCCGAGCCACAGGCCGCCGGGCGTGACGCGGGCCGACGCGGCCGGGTCAGCGACGCCGACGGGTCCGGCCCGTCCGGGCCGCCTTGGCGCGCTTCGCGGCGAACCGCACACCGCCCGGGCTCTCCCCGACCTCGACCCGCACCACGGTGGACAACGGATCGACCACACCCTCGCCCACATGCAGGATCGACGTCTCGACCGCGCCGAGTTTGCTGAGCGCGGTGGCCGCGGCCTTCAGCTCCTCCTCGGCGGTGTCGCCCTTGAGTGCGAGCATCTCACCGTAGGGCCGCAGCAGGGGAATGCCCCAGGTGGCCAGGCGGTCCAGCGGGGCCACGGCCCGGGCGGTCACCACATGGACCGGAGGCAGCTTGCCCATGACCTCCTCGGCACGGCCGCGCATCACGGTGACGTGATCCAGACCGAGCAGCTCGACGACCTCGGTGAGGAAGTTGGTGCGCCGCAGCAAGGGCTCCAGCAGGGTGATGTTCAGGTCGTCGCGGACCAGGGCCAGCGGGATGCCCGGCAGCCCGGCGCCGGAGCCGACATCGCAGACCGTCACTCCCTGCGGGACGGCCTCGGAGAGCACCGCGCAGTTGAGCAGGTGCCGCTCCCACAGGCGGGGCACTTCCCGCGGGCCGATCAGACCACGCTGCACGCCCGCCTCGGCGAGCAGTTCCGCATACCGGACCGCATCGGCGAAGCGATCACCAAACACTTCCCGCGCCTGCTCGGGCGCGGGGGGAAGCTCCGCTGCCTCCGTCACGGGGACCGTCCTTCCGTACAGCGCCGGTGCTTCGCGCACCGGCCACCAGAACTACCAGGCTGACAAAGTTCGGCCCCGCCTGCGCAACAGACGGGGCCGGTGGAACGTGGGGCCGATCAGGCGGGCAGCACGACGACGAAGCGCTGGGGCTCCTCGCCCTCGGACTCGCTGCGCAGCCCTGCGGCCTTGACCGCGTCGTGCACGACCTTGCGCTCGAACGGGGTCATCGGCTTCATCTTCACAGGCTCGCCGGTGCTCTTCGCCTCGGCGGCGGCCTTGGCACCCAGCTCGGACAGCTCGGACCGCTTCTGGGCCCGGTATCCCGCGATGTCCAGCATCAGCCGGCTGCGGTCCCCGGTCTCCCGGTGCACCGCCAGGCGCGTCAGCTCCTGCAGCGCCTCCAGCACCTCGCCGTCGCGGCCGACCAGCTTGTGCAGGTCACGGCCGCCGGTGTCGCTGATGATCGACACGGAGGCGCGGTCGGCCTCGACGTCCATGTCGATGTCGCCGTCGAGGTCGGCGATGTCCAGCAGACCCTCCAGGTAGTCCGCCGCGATCTCACCCTCCTGCTCCAGGCGGGTGAGGGTGTCTGCGCCCTCGGCAGCGTCGGAGGTGGTGCCTTCCGTCACGGGATGGACTCCTTCTTACTTCTTGGACGGGGACTTGGGCCGCTGCGGGCCACTCTTGCGCTGGCCGGACTGGGCCTTGCTGCGGGTGCCGGAGCCGGGCTTCTGAGGCTGCTTGGCCGCGGTGGGCTTGGCATCCTGCGGCTCGTCGGACTTCTCCAGCGAGAGGGAGTCACCCGCCTGCTTGGTCGCGCCGGACTGACGCTGGGACTTGCTCTGGCGCTTGGGCTGCTGGCGCCGGGCGGCCGTGGCGGTGGTGTCGACGACCGCACCGTCCTCGGCCTGCACCGCGGCCTGGCCCGCGCTCTTCGTCACGGTGCCGTCGGCCTGGGCGACGAGACCCGCCTTGTTCAGCGCGTTGACGAACTTGCGCTCGGACTCGTTGCGGTCGCGGCCCTTGGAGACGATCGCCTTGACGATGGCCTTCTCGCTGCGCCGGCTCACCTTGCCGTGCTGCGTGACGTGCTTGGTCAGGCGCTCCAGGTAGGCGGCCTGGGCCTTGGAACCCGGGGTCGGGTTGTTGCGGATGACGTACATCTGCTGGCCCATGGTCCACACGTTGGTGGTCAGCCAGTAGACGAGGACACCGACCGGGAAGTTCACACCGAAGACGGCGAACATGACCGGGAAGACGTACATCAGCATCTTCTGCTGCTGCATGAACGGCGTCTTCACGGTGGTGTCGACGTTCTTCGTCATCAGCTGGCGCTGCGTGTAGAACTGCGACGCCGACATCATCACGATCATGACGGCGGTCACGACGCGGACGTCGGTCAGCGACGCGTGCAGCGCGGTGACCTGGCTCTCACTGCTGAAGAACTTGGACGCGAGCGGAGCGCCGAAGATGTGTGCGTTCCGCGCGCTCTCGAGCAGCTGGTTGTCGATGACGCCGATCTTCGTGCCCGACGCGATGCCGTTGAGCACGTGGTACAGGGCGAAGAAGAACGGGGACTGCGCCAGGATGGGAAGGCACGAGGAGAGCGGGTTGGTACCCGACTCCTTGTACAGCTTCATCATCTCTTCGGACTGGCGCTGCTTGTCGTTCTTGTAGCGCTCCTGGATCTTCTTCATCTCGGGCTGGAGCGTCTGCATGGCCCGGGTCGCCTTGATCTGCTTCACGAAGAGCGGGATCAGGCAGATGCGGATCAGGATCACCAGGGACACGATGGACAGGCCCCAGGCCCATCCGGTGTCAGGGCCGAAGATCGCGCCGTACACCGTGTGGAACTGGACGATGACCCATGAGACGGGTGTCGTGATGAAGCTGAAGAAGCTGGCAATCGTGTCCACTAATCATGCTCCTTGGGCATGGGACGAAGTCTCTGCGGCCGGGCTCGGAGGAAGCTCGGAAGAGAGCTTCTCTTCGGTGGCCGGTTCGGCGGCGGAGGGCCCGCCCCTGCGTGCGCGCAAGGCGTTGCGCAGCATTTCGTGCCACCGCGGGCGCTTGCGCGGCGGAACATGGTCCACCCCGCCCAGCGACCACGGATTGCACCGGAGGATGCGCCAGGCGGTGAGTGCCGTTCCCTTGATCGCACCGTGCCGGTCGATGGCCGTGTAGCCGTAGTGGGAGCACGACGGGTAGTACTTGCACACCGGCCCCAGCAACGGACTGATCGTCCACTGGTACAGCTTGATCAGAGCCAGCAGCGGGTACTTCATCGCGCGCCCCCTCCCAGTAGCCGCTCAAGGGCGGCGTCCAGGTCTCGGGCCAGCTGTGCATGGTCGGCGTCGCCCGCTCCGGGCAGCGCTCGTACGACTACCAGGCTACCGGGGGGAAACAGGGCGACTCGGTCACGCATCAGATGGCGCAGTCTGCGCTTCACCGTGTTGCGCACGACCGCGCCACCCACGGCCTTGCTCACGACGAAACCCGCACGCGTCGGGGGAGCGCTCTCCCCAGGCGCGTGCGGGTCCGTGGCACCGCTACGAAGGTGGACGACGAGGGTCGGGCGTCCGGCCCGACGACCTCGTCGTACCGCGGTCGCGAAGTCCTCGCGCCGCCTCAGCCGGTTCTCGGTGGGCAGCACGATGTCATGACCTGATCGGAATCAGGCGGACAGGCGGGCGCGACCCTTGCTACGGCGAGTCGCGAGAATCGCGCGGCCGGCACGGGTGCGCATACGCAGCCGGAAGCCGTGGGTCTTGGCGCGACGACGGTTGTTCGGCTGGAAGGTGCGCTTGCTCACTCGGGGGCTCCAGAAAGATTCGGTAGTGGCGGGGTGCCGTCCTGGCTGTCACCGTGCGCCCACGAGTAGCTCGCTTCACGCCCGAGTGCACCGCTTCCCGATCACCTGACGTGATCTGTGCCCATCGGAGGCAGGCGGCAGCAGCCATCGACAACTCGACCTGGTTACGGTACGCGGGGCGGCGCCATCCGGTCAAACCGGGGTTCCCCGAGAGACACTGTCCACAGGCTGGGGACAACAACTTGAACCGTACCCGCCGCGCTGACTACCGTGGCTGAACTCCGATTCGTTCCCTTGTCCCCCGCCCGAGCGGGATCGCCCCGCCCCGTCCACCCGGATTTCATCCCGACCCGTCCCTGAACCACACGTTCGTGGGACCTGTGAGAGAGCGTGCCCTGTGGCTGACGTACCTGCCGATCTTGCCGCAGTGTGGCCGCGAGTACTGGAGCAGCTCCTCGGGGAGGGCCGTGGTCAGGGTGTGGAGGTCAAGGACGAGCACTGGATCCGGCGCTGCCAGCCGCTCGCGCTGGTCGCGGACACCGCCCTGCTCGCCGTACCGAACGAATTCGCGAAGGGCGTACTGGAGGGCCGTCTCGCGCCGGTCGTCAGCGAGACCCTGAGCCGCGAGTGCGGCCGTCCCATCCGGATCGCGATCACCGTGGACGACTCGGCGGCCGAACCGCCGGCTTCCGCCGGGCCTTCCCCGCAGCAGCCGAAGCCGCGCTACGAGGAGCCGGAGCTGCCCTCCGGGCCGTACGAGGGCTACGGCCGACACCGCGGCGGCGACCAGCGCCCGGGTACCGAGCCGCGCTCGGAACAGCATGCGTCCTCCCGCCCGGACCAGCTGCCCACCGCCCGCCCGGCCTACCCGTCCGAGTACCACCGCCCCGAGCCGGGTGCCTGGCCGCGCCCCGGCCAGGACGATTACGGCTGGCAGCAGCCCCGGCTCGGCTTCCCCGAGCGGGACCCGTACGCCTCCCCGTCGTCCCAGGACGGCTACGGCTCCGGGGCGGACGCGTACGGCTCGCCGTCCCAGGACTACCGCCCGCAGAACCCGGACCGGCCGCCGTACGAACAGCAGCGCGGCGATTACGCCTCCCCGCGCGCGGACTACGACTCCGGGCGTCCGGACTACGACTCCCCGCGTCCCGACTACGACCCGCCCCGGGCCGAGTACGACCAGCGGGACCCGGTCCGCCGCGAGCTGCCCGAACCGCCGGCGCACCGCGGCGGGCACGGCCGGCCGGACGTGCCCGCGACGGGTGCCCCCGGCCCGCCGGCCAAGCAGCCGGCCCCGGCGAGCGGCCCCGGCGAGCCGACGGCACGGCTGAACCCCAAGTACCTGTTCGACACGTTCGTCATCGGCGCGTCCAACCGGTTCGCACACGCGGCGGCGGTCGCGGTCGCCGAGGCGCCGGCGAAGGCGTACAACCCCCTGTTCATCTACGGGGAGTCGGGGCTCGGCAAGACGCATCTGTTGCACGCCATCGGGCACTACGCGCGCAGCCTCTACCCGGGCACGCGCGTGCGGTACGTGAGCTCGGAGGAGTTCACCAACGAGTTCATCAACTCCATCCGCGACGGCAAGGGCGACAGCTTCCGCAAGCGCTACCGCGAGATGGACATCCTGCTCGTCGACGACATCCAGTTCCTGGCGGACAAGGAGTCGACGCAGGAGGAGTTCTTCCACACCTTCAACACGCTCCACAACGCCAACAAGCAGATCGTGCTCTCCAGCGACCGGCCGCCCAAGCAGCTGGTGACACTCGAGGACCGGCTGCGGAACCGTTTCGAGTGGGGTCTGATCACCGACGTCCAGCCGCCGGAACTGGAGACGCGCATCGCGATCCTGCGCAAGAAGGCGGTGCAGGAGCAGCTGAACGCCCCGCCGGAGGTGCTGGAGTTCATCGCCTCCCGGATCTCGCGGAACATCCGTGAGCTGGAGGGTGCGCTGATCCGGGTGACGGCGTTCGCCTCGCTCAACCGGCAGCCGGTGGACCTGGGCCTGACGGAGATCGTCCTGAAGGATCTGATCCCCGGTGGCGAGGACAGCGCGCCGGAGATCACGGCCTCGGCGATCATGGCGGCCACCGCGGACTACTTCGGACTGACGGTGGAGGACCTGTGCGGCACCTCCCGCGGGCGCGCGCTGGTCACCGCCCGGCAGATCGCGATGTACCTGTGCCGTGAGCTGACGGATCTGTCACTGCCGAAGATCGGCGCTCAGTTCGGCGGCCGTGACCACACGACCGTCATGCACGCCGACCGCAAGATCCGCGCGCTCATGGCCGAGCGGCGCTCGATCTACAACCAGGTCACCGAGCTGACCAACCGCATCAAGAACGGCTGAGAGCGGCCGCAGGACGGCGTCGGAGGGCGCCCCGGGGAACACGTCTCCCCGGGGCGCCCTCCGGCGTTTCCGCGGGCCCCGCTCACCGTGCCGGAGGCCGTCCCCCGGGCTCCTGATGCCGGCCCTCGGCGTCCCGAGCCCTCACGCACCGGCGCCCGAACCCTCACGTTCCGGCGCCCCGAGCCCCCCACGTACCGGCGCCCCGGAACCTCACGCACCGGCGCCCCGACGCGCGTGTACCGGTGTCCCGACGCGCGCGTACCGGCGTCCCGCAGCGGCACGCACCGGTGTCCAAGGCACCGCGCACCGGCTGTGGACCGTTTCACCCCGGTCATCCGGTGTTCGAATACTTGCCGGGTTACGGCCACTCTCCACAGATTCGGTGACTTTCTTCCGTCCACATCCTGGGGACTGCGAAGTTGTCCCGAGCCGCGTCCACAGGGAAGCTGGCCACGTGGCGTCCGCCCAGCTCATCGGCCTGTGGAATCGTGGACGAACGATCTCCACAGGTTGTGGAAAACGCGAGGGTCCACAGCCCGCGCACCGAGTTGTCCACCGGCTGCCCACAGGCTGGGGGCAGTTGTCCCCAGCGATACCCGGCTTCTCCACATGGCTGTCCACTGTTCGGCAACCCGACGCACCCGGTCACCGCGTCGAGTGAAAGGCGTCACAGGAAGCTGCCGGGTTGGGGTGTGGGAAACCTGGGTATTCCTGGGGACACAGCTGGGGAGAACTGCCCTCCTCCTGTGGGCGACGTGTGCAGAACTTTCTGTTCTCCACAGAAAGCCCCGGTTGTCCACTGCCTCCACCCACAGGGCCGGTGGATAAAAAACGCGTGCTGAGCTGGGCAAACGCGGTTATCCACGGTATCCACAGGCCCTACTACTACTCCCGACTAGAGAGAGTTCGGGAGTCGCTTTGAAGCGGGGCCTGTGCACAACTCGCCGTCTCGCGTCCGGCTGGCCCCCGGACCGACTTGACCCCGACGGGCACCTACTGTCAGTGCCGTGCGTCAGACTGGTCCCCGGTGTCCTTCCCGTCCCAGTGGGCGGTGACACCGAGTCGGAGGACTCAGTAGCAACAGCAGGAGGCGGCTTACGGTGAAGATCCGGGTGGAACGCGACGTACTCGCGGAGGCAGTGGCGTGGGCAGCACGCAGCCTCCCGGCCCGTCCGCCGGCGCCTGTCCTCGCCGGCCTCCTGCTGAAGGCCGAGGACGGCCAGCTGAGCCTGTCGGGCTTCGACTACGAGGTCTCCGCGCGGGTCAACGTCGAGGCGGAGGTCGAGGAGGAGGGCACCGTCCTCGTCTCGGGCCGGCTGCTCGCCGACATCTCCCGGGCCCTCCCCAACCGGCCGGTGGAGATTTCCACAGACGGTGTACGGGCGACCGTGGTCTGCGGCTCCTCGCGCTTCACCCTCCACACACTGCCTGTGGAGGAGTACCCGGCACTGCCGCAGATGCCGAACGCGACCGGCACCGTCCCCGGCGAGGTCTTCGCCGCCGCCGTCTCCCAGGTGGCCATCGCCGCCGGCCGTGACGACACGCTCCCGGTGCTGACCGGTGTGCGCATCGAGATCGAGGGCGACACGGTCACCCTGGCCTCCACCGACCGTTACCGCTTCGCGGTCCGGGAGTTCCTGTGGAAGCCGGAGAACCCGGACGTCTCCGCGGTCGCCCTGGTGCCCGCCAAGACGCTCCAGGACACCGCCAAGGCCCTGACGAGCGGCGACAGCGTCATCCTGGCGCTCTCCGGCTCCGGCGCGGGCGAGGGGCTGATCGGTTTCGAGGGCGCGGGCCGGCGTACGACCACGCGCCTGCTCGAGGGCGACCTGCCGAAGTACCGGACGCTGTTCCCGACCGAGTTCAACTCCGTCGCCGTGATCGAGACCGCGCCGTTCGTGGAGGCGGTCAAGCGTGTGGCCCTGGTCGCCGAGCGGAACACCCCGGTGCGGCTGAGCTTCGAGCAGGGCGTGCTGATCCTGGAGGCCGGTTCCAGCGACGACGCACAGGCTGTGGAAAGGGTCGACGCGCAGCTGGAGGGCGACGACATCTCGATCGCCTTCAACCCGACGTTCCTGCTGGACGGTCTGAGCGCGATCGACTCGCCGGTGGCGCAGCTGTCGTTCACCACGTCCACGAAGCCGGCGCTGCTCAGCGGGAAGCCGGCGGTGGACGCCGAGGCAGACGACGCCTACAAGTACCTGATCATGCCGGTGCGGCTCAGCGGCTGACGTCGTCCACAGCTGTGCACAGTGCCGGGTGTCTCGTGCGGGCGCCCGGCACCAGGTGGGGCAGATCGGCGAGACGTGGAGAAGCCGCAGGTCAGAGGGGTAACGCATGAGCGCGTATGCCCACAGCTGTGCAGGAGCGTGCGGGTTTAGGCTCGGCTCGGCACCTCAGGTGCCTCTCACGCCACACAGCGACCTAAGGAACACAACTGATGGAGCTCGGTCTCGTCGGCCTCGGCAAGATGGGCGGCAACATGCGCGAGCGGATCCGCCGCGCGGGCCACACCGTCGTCGGATACGACCGCAACGCGGACCTCGCGGATGTCCACAGCCTGGAAGAGCTTGTGGGCAAGCTCAGCGGCCCGCGTGTGGTCTGGGTGATGGTCCCGGCCGGTGAGGCGACCCAGTCGACCATCGACCAGCTCGCCGAACTGCTGGCGCCCGGCGACGTGGTCGTGGACGGCGGCAACTCCCGCTGGACGGACGACGAGAAGCACGCCGAGGAACTGGCCGCCAAGGGCATAGGTTTCGTCGACTGCGGTGTCTCCGGCGGCGTCTGGGGCCTGGAGAACGGATATGCGCTGATGTACGGCGGCGACGCCGAGAACGTCGCCAAGGTGCAGCCGGTCTTCGACGCGCTGAAGCCGGCGGGCGACTTCGGCGCGGTGCACGCGGGCAGGGTCGGCGCGGGCCACT
This sequence comes from Streptomyces sp. NPDC042638, assembly GCF_040647235.1. Classification (NCBI taxonomy): domain Bacteria; kingdom Bacillati; phylum Actinomycetota; class Actinomycetes; order Kitasatosporales; family Streptomycetaceae; genus Streptomyces; species Streptomyces sp. NPDC042638. The sequence goes on along the minus strand of NZ_JBEZBT010000007.1, from coordinate 185,236 downwards.
TCGCGAAGATGGTCCACAACGGCATCGAGTACGCCATGATGCAGGCCTACGCCGAGGGCTGGGAGCTGCTGGAGAAGGTCGACTCCGTGGAGAACGTCCGCGAGGTCTTCCGCTCCTGGCAGGAGGGCACCGTCATCCGGTCCTGGCTGCTGGATCTCGCGGTCAACGCCCTCGACGAGGACGAGCACCTGGGCGGCCTGCGCGGTTATGCACAGGACTCCGGTGAGGGACGCTGGACCGTGGAGGCCGCGATCGACAACGCGGTGCCGCTGCCGGCGATCACCGCGTCGCTGTTCGCGCGGTTCGCCTCCCGGCAGGAGGACTCGCCGCAGATGAAGATGATCGCCGCGCTGCGCAACCAGTTCGGCGGGCACGCAGTAGAGAAGAAGTAGGCCCCTTCGCGGGCCGGAGACAAGCAGGGAGGTCGGCGGGACGACCATGCACGTCACGCATCTATCGCTGGCCGACTTCCGCTCGTACGCCCGGGCCGAGGTCCCGCTCGACCCGGGCGTCACCGCCTTCGTCGGCCCCAACGGGCAGGGCAAGACCAACCTCGTGGAGGCGGTCGGCTACCTGGCCACGCTCGGCAGCCACCGGGTCGCCTCCGACGCCCCCCTCGTCCGCATGGGCGCCGAGCGCGCGGTCGTCCGGGCGCAGGTCCGGCAGGGCGACCGGCAGCAGCTGATCGAGCTGGAGCTGAACCCGGGCAGGGCCAACCGCGCCCGTATCAACCGCTCCTCGCAGGTCAGGCCGAGGGACGTGCTGGGGATCGTACGGACCGTGCTGTTCGCGCCCGAGGATCTCGCGCTGGTGAAGGGGGACCCCGGGGAGCGGCGGCGGTTCCTGGACGAGCTGGTCACCGCCCGGTCCCCGCGGATGGCGGGTGTGCGCTCCGACTACGAGCGGGTGCTCAAGCAGCGCAACACCCTGCTGAAGACGGCCGCGCTGGCACGCCGGCACGGCGGGCGGTCCATGGACCTGTCCACCCTCGACGTGTGGGACCAGCATCTCGCGCGCGCGGGTGCGGAGCTGCTCGCGCAGCGGCTGGACCTGATCGCCGCGTTGCGGCCGCTGGCCGACAAGGCGTACGAGCAGCTGGCCCCCGGCGGCGGTCCGGTCGGACTGGAGTACAAGCCGTCCGCGCCCGGTGAGGCCCACACGCGCGAGGACCTCTGCGCCCAGCTCATGGCGGCGCTGACGGAGGCGCGCAAGCAGGAGATCGAGCGGGGCGTGACCCTCGTGGGCCCCCACCGTGACGATCTGGTTCTCAAACTCGGTCAGCTGCCCGCCAAGGGGTACGCCTCGCACGGCGAGTCCTGGTCCTACGCCCTCGCCCTGCGGCTGGCCTCGTACGACCTGCTGCGCGCCGAGGGCAACGAGCCGGTGCTGATCCTGGACGACGTCTTCGCCGAGCTGGACGCCCGCCGCCGGGAACGGCTCGCGGAGCTGGTCGCCCCCGGCGAGCAGGTGCTGGTCACCGCCGCCGTGGACGACGACGTACCCGGTGTGCTGGCCGGCGTCCGGTACACGGTGGCCGACGGGGCGGTGGAGCGCGTATGAGCGCCGGGAAACCCGTCTCGGACCCCGGCCGGAGCGCCTCGGACCCCGGCGGGGGCGACAAGGAGCCCTCCGGTGTCGACCTCGCGCGCGTGGCGTTGCGCGCCGCGAAGGAACAGGCACGCGCGCGTGGGGACGCGGCTCGGCAGAAGAAGCAGGTGCGGCGGGGCGGCGGCCTGCGCTCCGGCGCGCGCGCCGACGGACGCGACCCGATGGCGCTGGGCGCGGCGATCAACCGGCTGATCAACGAGCGCGGCTGGGAGACGCCCGCCGCGGTGGGCGGGGTCATGGGCCGCTGGCCCGAGATCGTCGGCGAGGACCTGGCCAACCACTGTGTGCCGCAGCGGTACGACGAGGACGAGCGGGTGCTCACCGTCCAGTGCGACTCGACGGCCTGGGCGACCCAGCTGCGCGTGCTCGCGCCGGCGCTGGTGGCCCGGCTCAACGAGGATCTCGGGCACGGCAGCGTACGGATGATCAAGGTGCTCAATCCGGGCGGCCCGCCCCGCCGCTACGGCCCTCTGCGGGCTCCGGGCAGCACCGGACCCGGCGATACGTACGGGTGACGTACCTCACGTCGCGGGGTCCGTGCGGCATGCCGTCGTACCTGCGTACGCCTGTGTGGATCACCGCCCGGACGCGCCCGGAAGGCCTTCCGACCCCCCGGTAGCCAAGGGTTGACGGCTGGAAGCGCTGAGCGCCACTGTGAGCCGCTTGGAGCCCCCATCCGTATATCGGGACCCGGCCGAGACCGGTTGAGGGCGGCACATGGGGGCTCAGGTGCCCGCAAACCCCCATCGATGTCAGTGCTACCGGTAGACTGGAAGACAATCCCGCCCCAACGTGGGGACCGCCCGGGAAAAGCTGAGCAACGCTGATCAAGGCTTACCAACGCACCATGCCGCAGCCGCTCCGGCAACCTGCCGACGAGCCCGGCTCGTGCTGTGCCAGAAAGGGCGCTTCGTGGCCGATTCCGGCAACCCCAACGAGAACATCCCGTCCACCGACGCCGGCGTGAACGCCGAGGCCGCGGTCTCCGTGTCCTACGACGCCAGCGCCATCACCGTGCTCGAAGGGCTGGACGCGGTCCGCAAGCGGCCCGGCATGTACATCGGCTCCACGGGCGAGCGCGGTCTGCACCACCTGGTGTACGAGGTCGTCGACAACTCGGTCGACGAGGCGCTGGCCGGTTACGCGGACACCATCGACGTGACGATCCTCGCCGACGGCGGGGTGCGCGTCGTCGACAACGGCCGTGGCATCCCGGTGGGCATCGTGCCCTCCGAGGGCAAGCCGGCCCTCGAGGTCGTGCTGACCGTGCTGCACGCGGGCGGCAAGTTCGGCGGCGGCGGGTACGCCGTGTCCGGTGGTCTGCACGGTGTGGGTGTGTCCGTCGTGAACGCCCTGTCGAGCAAGGTCTCCGTCGAGGTGAAGACGGACGGCCACCGCTGGACGCAGGACTACAAGATGGGCGTCCCCACGGCGCCGCTGGCCAAGCACGAGGCGACCGACGAGACCGGCACCTCGGTGACCTTCTGGGCCGACGCGGAGATCTTCGAGACCACCGAGTACTCCTTCGAGACGCTGTCCCGGCGCTTCCAGGAGATGGCGTTCCTCAACAAGGGCCTGACGATCAAGCTCACCGACGAGCGTGAGTCGGCGAAGGCGGTCGCCGGCGCGGACGAGGCGGGCGCGGACGAGAAGGCCGAGGTCAAGACCGTCACGTACCACTACGAGGGCGGCATCGTCGACTTCGTGAAGTACCTCAACTCCCGCAAGGGAGAGGCGGTCCACCCCACCGTCGTGGCGCTGGAGGCCGAGGACAGGGACAAGAGCCTGTCCCTCGAGGTCGCCATGCAGTGGAACAGCGGCTACAGCGAGGGCGTGTACTCCTTCGCGAACATCATCCACACGCACGAGGGCGGTACGCACGAGGAGGGCTTCCGCGCGGCCCTCACGAGCCTGATCAACAAGTACGCGCGCGACAAGAAGCTGCTGCGCGAGAAGGACGACAACCTCACCGGTGACGACATCCGTGAGGGTCTGACCGCGATCATCTCGGTCAAGCTGAGCGAGCCGCAGTTCGAGGGCCAGACGAAGACCAAGCTGGGCAACACGGAGGCCAAGACCTTCGTGCAGAAGGCGGTCTACGAGCACCTCAACGACTGGCTGGACCGCAACCCGGTCGAGGCCGCGGACATCATCCGCAAGGGCATCCAGGCGGCCACCGCGCGCGTGGCGGCCCGCAAGGCGCGCGACCTGACCCGGCGCAAGGGCCTGCTGGAGTCGGCGTCCCTGCCGGGCAAGCTGTCCGACTGCCAGTCGAACGACCCCACCAAGTGCGAGATCTTCATCGTCGAGGGTGACTCCGCCGGCGGCTCGGCCAAGTCCGGCCGCAACCCGCAGTACCAGGCGATCCTCCCGATCCGCGGCAAGATCCTGAACGTCGAGAAGGCCCGGATCGACAAGATCCTGCAGAACCAGGAGATCCAGGCGCTGATCTCCGCCTTCGGCACGGGCGTGCACGAGGACTTCGACATCGAGAAGCTCCGCTATCACAAGATCATCCTGATGGCGGACGCCGACGTCGACGGCCAGCACATCAGCACCCTGCTGCTGACCTTCCTGTTCCGCTTCATGCGGCCGCTGGTCGAGGCCGGGCACGTGTACCTGTCCCGTCCCCCGCTGTACAAGATCAAGTGGGGCCGGGACGACGTCGAGTACGCCTACTCCGACCGCGAGCGTGACGCTCTGATCGAGATGGGCCGGCAGCGCGGCAAGCGGGTGCGCGAGGACTCGATCCAGCGCTTCAAGGGCCTCGGCGAGATGAACGCCGAGGAGCTGCGCGTGACCACGATGGACCAGGAGCACCGGGTCCTCGGCCAGGTCACCCTCGACGACGCCGCCCAGGCCGACGACCTGTTCTCGGTCCTCATGGGCGAGGACGTCGAGGCCCGCCGCGCGTTCATCCAGCGCAACGCCAAGGACGTCCGCTTCCTCGACATCTGAGTCGGTCTCAGCTGACCGCACCAGGAAGGATCTTCACCAGCAATGGCCGACGAGAACACTCCCGTCACCCCGGAAGAGGGCGGCGAAATCGTGATGCGTGTCGAGCCCGTCGGGCTCGAGACGGAGATGCAGCGCTCGTACCTGGACTACGCGATGTCCGTCATCGTGTCCCGTGCGCTGCCCGACGTCCGGGACGGTCTCAAGCCCGTCCACCGCCGCGTCCTGTACGCCATGTACGACGGCGGCTACCGCCCCGAGCGTGGCTTCTACAAGTGCGCCCGCGTCGTCGGCGACGTCATGGGCAACTACCACCCGCACGGTGACTCCTCCATCTACGACGCCCTGGTGCGCCTCGCCCAGCCGTGGTCGATGCGGATGCCGCTGGTGGACTCCAACGGCAACTTCGGCTCCCCGGGCAACGACCCGGCGGCGGCGATGCGCTACACCGAGTGCAAGATGGCGCCGCTGTCGATGGAGATGGTCCGGGACATCGACGAGGAGACCGTCGACTTCACGGACAACTACGACGGCCGCTCCCAGGAGCCGACCGTCCTGCCGGCCCGCTTCCCGAACCTGCTGATCAACGGCTCGGCCGGTATCGCGGTCGGCATGGCCACCAACATCCCGCCGCACAACCTGCGCGAGGTCGCGGCCGGCGCCCAGTGGTACCTGGAGAACCCGGACGTCTCGCACGAGGAGCTGCTGGACGCGCTCATGGAGCGCATCAAGGGCCCCGACTTCCCGACCGGCGCGCTCGTCGTGGGCCGCAAGGGCATCGAGGAGGCGTACCGCACCGGGCGCGGCTCCATCACCATGCGGGCCGTGGTGGAGGTCGAGGAGATCCAGGGCCGCCAGTGCCTGGTGGTCACCGAGCTGCCGTACCAGGTGAACCCGGACAACCTCGCGCAGAAGATCGCCGACCTGGTGAAGGACGGCAAGATCGGCGGCATCGCGGACGTCCGTGACGAGACGTCGTCCCGTACCGGCCAGCGCCTGGTGATCGTCCTCAAGCGGGACGCCGTCGCCAAGGTCGTGCTGAACAACCTGTACAAGCACACCGACCTGCAGACGAACTTCGGCGCCAACATGCTGGCGCTGGTCGACGGCGTACCGCGCACGCTGTCGCTGGACGCGTTCATCCGGCACTGGGTGACGCACCAGATCGAGGTCATCGTCCGCCGGACCCGGTTCCGGCTGCGCAAGGCCGAGGAGCGGGCGCACATCCTGCGCGGTCTGCTGAAGGCGCTGGACGCGATCGACGAGGTCATCGCGCTGATCCGGCGCAGCGACACCGTGGACGTCGCGCGCACCGGCCTGATGGGCCTGCTGGAGATCGACGAGATCCAGGCCAACGCCATCCTCGAGATGCAGCTGCGCCGGCTGGCCGCCCTGGAGCGCCAGAAGATCGTCCAGGAGCACGACGAACTCCAGACGAAGATCAACGAGTACAACGCGATCCTCGCCTCCCCGGTCCGTCAGCGCGGGATCGTCAGCGAGGAGCTGGCCGCGATCGTCGAGAAGTACGGCGACGACCGCCAGACCAAGCTGATCCCGTACGAGGGCGACATGTCCATCGAGGACCTGATCGCCGAGGAGGACATCGTCGTCACCGTCTCGCGCGGCGGTTACGTCAAGCGGACGAAGACGGACGACTACCGGGCGCAGAAGCGCGGCGGCAAGGGCGTGCGCGGGACGAAGCTGAAGGAAGACGACATCGTCGACCACTTCTTCGTCTCCACCACGCACCACTGGCTGCTGTTCTTCACCAACAAGGGCCGGGTGTACCGGGCGAAGGCGTACGAGCTGCCGGACGCCGGCCGGGACGCGCGCGGGCAGCACGTGGCGAACCTGCTGGCCTTCCAGCCGGACGAGGCGATCGCCGAGATCCTCGCGATCCGTGACTACGAGGCGGCGCCGTACCTGGTCCTCGCCACGAAGGGCGGCCTGGTCAAGAAGACGCCTCTGAAGGATTACGATTCGCCTCGCTCCGGCGGTGTCATCGCGATCAACCTGCGCGAGCGCGAGGACGGTTCGGACGACGAACTCATCGGTGCCGAGCTGGTCTCCGCCGACGACGATCTGCTCCTGATCAGCAAGAAGGCGCAGTCGATCCGGTTCACCGCCTCGGACGAGACCCTTCGCCCGATGGGCCGCGCCACCTCGGGCGTCAAGGGGATGAGTTTCCGCGAGGGCGACGAGCTTCTGTCGATGAATGTTGTTCGACCCGGTACGTTCGTGTTCACTGCCACCGACGGTGGGTACGCGAAGCGGACCGCCGTCGACGAGTACCGCGTCCAGGGCCGCGGCGGCCTCGGTATCAAGGCCGCCAAGATCGTGGAGGACCGTGGTTCACTCGTCGGCGCGCTGATTGTCGAGGAGAACGACGAAATCCTCGCGATCACCCTCTCCGGCGGTGTGATTCGTACGCGAGTCAACGAGATCAGGGAGACGGGCCGTGACACCATGGGCGTCCAGCTGATCAACCTGGGCAAGCGCGATGCCGTAGTCGGTATCGCACGTAACGCCGAGGCCGGACGCGAGGCGGAGGAAGTCGACGGCGACGTGGTCGTCGACGAGACCGCCGAGGGTGCCGAGGCCACCGGCACGGACGAGGGTGAGGCGCCCTCGGCCGAGTAGGCACGAGGAGTGAGTCATCGTGAGCGGAGCCACGGGCGCCGGATCGGCCGGTACCTCCACGGGTACGGAAACGGACGGCGGCGGCCGTGGCTCCGCCGCGCGTGCGGCGAGTGCGAACGACCCGCACGACCCGCACACGACCAACCTGAAGCCGGTGAAGGCTTCCGTGCCGGACTCCTCCGGCACGCAGGAATCCCAGCGGGCATCCCAGGGGGGAACTGTGACGGACACCCGAGGTCCGGCCCCGGCCGATGAGGCGCGGCCGGCGTCGCCGCTTCCCGGCGAGCGGCGCGCGGAGCGGCCCGACGGGCCGTACCACCCGCCGCAGGCCTATCCGGCGCAGGCCCCTGCCGGGGCGGTCCGCAAGCCGCGGACCGGCGTGCGGACGGCGCCGCGGACCCGCAAGGCGCGGCTGCGGGTGGCCAAGGCCGACCCGTGGTCGGTGATGAAGGTCAGCTTCCTGCTCTCCATCGCGCTCGGCATCTGCACGATCGTCGCCTCGGCGGTGCTGTGGATGGTCATGGACGCGATGGGCGTGTTCTCGACGGTCGGCGGCACGATCTCGGAGGCGACCGGCTCCAACGAGGCGAACGGCTTCGACCTCCAGGCGTTCCTCTCGCTCCCCCACGTCCTGATGTTCACGACGATCATCGCGGTCATCGACGTGGTCCTGGCCACGGCGCTGGCGACGCTCGGCGCGTTCATCTACAACCTCTCCGCGGGCTTCGTGGGCGGCGTCGAGCTGACCCTGGCGGAGGACGAGTGACGGCCCCCGCGACCGCCTGCGGGCCCCTGACCTGACGGTCCCCCGACAACCGATTTTGGGACTGACGGGGTCGTGCGCTAATCTTCAGGAGTCAGCGCGCGGGACACATACCGCAGAGCGCGGCGGGGCTATAGCTCAGTTGGTTAGAGCGCATCCCTGATAAGGATGAGGCCACAGGTTCAAATCCTGTTAGCCCCACCAGCGAAAAACCCCCGGTCCATTAGGTCCGGGGGTTTTTTGACGCCCACGATTGACACCGACACCGACACCGACACCGACAGCGGCAGGGCCGGCGCCGGACGCGGGGTGTCATGCGAACGCCCGACCGCTGGCGACGGGGGATGCACCAGCGATCGGGCTATGGCCAAGGGTAACAAGGTTGGCGGTTGCGTGGGGCCAAGTCCGGGGGGATTCGGGCAGGTTGGCCGATCATCGACCGCACGGGGGGTCGTAGGGGAGGCGGGACAGGTACTCGTGCCACCGCTGCGGGGTCAGCACGCCCCGGGTGACCGAGCAGATGTGCCGGATCGCGGTGTCGGCGTCCAGGCTCCACAGGCGCACCGTGTCGGCGCCGCTGGAGACGCCGAGGACCCGGCTGTTGGGGCTGAACGACAGGAAGTTGCCCGTCTTGGCGTTCGGGCTCATCGACTGGCCGATCGCGGTCGCCGCGGCCGGGTCGGTGACGTTCCACAGCCGGACCGTGTTGTCGTCGCCGCCGCTAGCCAGGGTGTGGCCGTCCGCGCTCAGGGTCAGGGACGTGACCGCCTCGGTGTGACCGGTGAGCGGGTCGCCCAGCGCGGTCGCGGCGGCCGGGTCGGTGACGTTCCACAGCCGGACCGTGTCGTCGTCGCTGCCGCTGGCCAGGGTGTGGCCGTCCGCGCTGAAGACGAGGGCGTTGACGGGGCCGGAGTGCTCGGTGAGGGGCTTGCCGAGCGGTACGGGGTGGGCGGGGTCGCTGACGTTCCACAGCCGGATCGTGCTGTCCGCGCTGCCGCTGGCCATGGTGCGGCCGTCCGGGCTGAAGGCGAGGGCGTTGATGTAGCCGCGGTGGCCGGTGACCGGCTTGCCGGCCGGTACGGCGTGCGCGGGGTCGCTGACGTTCCACAGCTGGATGGTGCGGTCGTCGTGAACGGTGGCCACGGTGTGCCCGTCCGGGCTGTAGGCCAGCGCGTTGGGTCCCATGAAACGGGTCTGCAGGGTCAGCGGAGGGCCGGCGGCGACCGGATGGGCGGGGTCGGTGACGTTCCACAGGTGCACCGTCCGGTCGCCGGCGAGAACGGCGAGGGTGTGGCCGTCGGGGGAGAACACCAGCGTGTGCTGGTCACCGTCGGCGGGCATGAACGGCCTGCCGAGCGGTACGGGCCGGCCGGACCGCGTCACGTTCCACAGCCGCACCCTGCCGTCCCTGGCCGCCGTGGCCAGCACCCGGCCGTCCGGGCGGAACGCTCCGCTCCGGCCGATCATGTCCGAGGTCGGGACCGACCACAGGCGCACCTTGCCGTCCCCGCTGCCGGTGGCGAGCGTTCGGCCGTCGGGGCTGAAACCCAGCGCGTACATCTCACCGCTGCTGCCCGCGAGGGGCTCGCCGACCTGGGACGGGGACGCCGGATCGCCGATGTTCCACAGGCTCGCCGTGCTGTCCGCGCTCGCGGCGGCCAGCCGGCCGCCGTCGGGACTGAACGCCACCGACCAGATCGGTCCGGTGTGGCCGGTCAGCGGGGCGCCCAGCGCGGTCGCGGCGGCCGGGTCGGTGACGTCCCACAGCCGGATGGTGTCGTCCGCGCTGCCGCTGGCCAGCGTGTGCCCGTCGGGGCTGAAGGCCACCGAGTGCACCAGGTCCGTGTGTCCGCGCAGCGTCGTGAGCGGCTCGGGCCGGCGCGTGTCCGAGACGTCCCACAGCCGGATGGTGCCGTCGTCGCCGGCCGTGGCGAGCGTGTGCCCGTCCGGACCGAACGCCACCGAGCGCACCGCGGCGGCGTGGCCGCGCAGCGTGACCCGCGCGCCGGGCCGGCGCCGATCGGTCACGTCCCACAGCCGCACGGTGCTGTCCTCGCCGGCCGTGGCCAGCGTGCGCCCGTCCGGGCTGAAGGCGACCAGGTAGATCGTGCCCCGGTGTCCGGTGAGGGGCTTGCCGAGCGGCGTGGGGTGCGCGGGGTCGGTGACGTCCCACAGCCGGACCGTGCCGTCGTCGCCCGCGCTGGCCAGGGTGCGTCCGTCCGGGCTGAAGACGGCGCTGCTCACCCAGCTGGCGTGGCCGGTGAGCGGCTTGCCGAGCGGGACCGGGCGGTGCGGGTCGGACACGTTCCACAGCCGGACCGTGCGGTCGTAGCTGGCCGTGGCGAGTGTCCTGCCGTCCGGGCTGAAGGAGGTGAGGTAGACGGCGCCGGTGTGGCCGGACAGCGGGGTGGCGAGCGGGGCGTTGACGATGGAGATCAGGCGGCTGTAGGTGCCCTCGTCACCGGGGCGCAGCCGGTGTGCGACCAGGTCGAGCTGGGCGGCCAGGGACGGATCCGTGTGCTGGACCCGGTCGGCCTCGGCCAGCACCTGCTCGAACACGGCGTCGTCGCGCTGCTTCCAGGCGATCACCGCGGACGTGCCGGCGACGAGTGCCAGGACCACCAGCGCGGCCACCGCGGCCCTGCTCAGCCATACCGTGCGCTTGCGCAGCCGCACCGAGGCGGCGAGGAACTCCACGGCGCTGCGGGTCAGGTAGGTGTCGCCCGCGGACCGGGCCCAGTTGCGGGCGTGCTCCAGCCGGGAGCCCCGGTACAGCAGCGAGTTGTCCCGGCCCGAGTCCTCCCAGGACCGGCCGTCCTCCTCCAGCCGCTGGCGCAGCAGGTGGTCGCCCCGGCCCTCGTCGATCCAGTGCCGAAGCCGGGGCCAGGCATGCAGCAGCGCCTCGTGGGTGATCTCCACGGTGTCCGCGTCCAGCGTCACCAGCCGGGCCCGCACCAGGGCCTCCAGCGACTCCTCCGTCTTGCCGGGGTCCGCCGACTCCTCCGCCAGCTGCCGCCGGGTGCCGCGCCGGCGCGTCGCCTGGGTGTCCTCGCCCAGCCGGACCAGGCGCAGCAGGAGCAGCCGGGCGGCGGTACGGGCCGCGGGGTCCAGGCCGGACCAGGCGCGTTCGGCGGTCGCCGCCACCGCGCCCTGGATGCCGCCCGCCGCGCGGTAGCCGGCCAGGGTCAGCCTTCCGGCCTTCCGGCGCTGCCAGGTGGCCAGCAGGGCGTGCGAGAGCAGCGGGAGCACGCCCGCGTCGTGCGCGCCGCGTGGTCCGTCGGCGCTCACCTCGCGCACGATCAGCTCGGCGAGCCCCGGTTCCAGTTCGAGGCCCACGGCCCGGGCCGGGCCGGTCACCGCGTCGCGCAGCTCGGAGTTGGTCAGCGGGCCGAGCACCATGTGGCGGTGCTGGAGCGCGTCGGACAGTTCCGGGTAGCCGAGGCACTGCTCGTAGAAGTCGGCGCGGATGCCGAGGACGACCCGGGCGGGCGCGGGCTCGGCGGAGCCGGCGGGCGCCGTGCAGGCCGCGTGCAGGAAGTGGATGAAGGTCCGCCGCTCCGCCTCGTCGGAGCAGAGGGTGAACGCCTCCTCGAACTGGTCCACGATGACGACCGGCCGCCCGTCCGGGGCGTTCGCGCCGCCCGCCCAGCCCGTGATCGCCGCGCGCACGGCCCGGGTGACGCGCGGGGCGTCGCAACCGGGCAGCGCCGGGTTCTCCGCCGTCTCCCGCTCGGCCGCGAGCGCTTCGGCCGCGACGGCGGCGAGATCGGGTATACGGCGGACCAGCTCACCGAGCGGATCGGCACCCGGGACGAACTGCAGGACGGGGCCGGGCAGGACGGCGGGGGGATCGGCGGGAGGCGGAGCGGGCCGGGAGGAACCGGCCGGCTGCTGCCGGGGATGAGGGAGCGGGCCGGCCTGTGCCGGGCGAGCCGCGGTGGCCGTCTCGCCCCGCTCCCGCTCCCGTTCGTGCTCCTGCTCCTGCTCCTGCTCCTGGGGGGTGTGGACCGCCCCGTCGGCCGCCGGGGCGGTCCGTCCGGAGCCGGAGCCGGTGGTCAGGGCGCCGCCCCGGACCGCGGGGACCAGGCCGGCGTTCAGCAGGGACGACTTTCCGGCTCCCGAGGCGCCGACCAGCACGATCAGTCCGCCGGACCGCTCGGCCGCGCGGAGCTGGGCGACGAGGGTGTTCGTGCTCCGCTCCCGGCCGAAGAACCACCGGGTGTCCTCCTGCCGGTAGGGGGACAGCCCCCGGTACGGGCACACGCCACCGGCGACGGGCGGCGCCTGGGCCGGTGGCCGCCGGTTCTCCTCCGCGGGCGGCGCGGGGCGGTCGCCGACCGGTCCGGCCAGCGCCAGCTCCCACAGCCGCTGCCAGTGGGCGATGTCGTACAGGCCGGCGGAGACCGGAACGGGACGCAGGCGCCGGGCCTCCGGGATCAGGATCTGCAGGACCGCCGCGAGGGCGGCGAACTGGGCCGGTACGTTCCTGGCCCGGCGCCAGTCACTGATCCGCTGCGCGGACACCCGTACGGGCCGGCCGCGCTCGTCGATCCGCTGCAGCCGTCCGACCGACTCGGCGACGCTCTTGAGGGGAGGATTTCCGGCCTCCTTGTACAGCAGCGCGAGCCGCTCGGCGAAGGCTGTGCGTGCCCCTGAGTCGGAACTCAAGGTTCCACCCCTTACTTTCCCCCGCGTGCGAACGTCCGGACCGGAAAACCCACCCTATACGCCTGACCTGCGAATAAGGGGTGGTCCGAAGACCGGAACCTCCTCGACGGCGGTGACAGATGGCAGGATCCGAACCCGGTAGCCGGCCCGTCACATACCGTCCGGACAGGCCACCGGCACAGTGCTCTGAGAGACAGTCTCATGGCACCGATCGTTCTCGGTCAGGTTCGGTCCATCGGTACCGCGCCCGGCGGCTGACCCGGCGGGCACCCCGTGGAACCCGCCCGTACTTCGACCCGCGCCGTACGCCGACACGGTACGGGTCGACGGCCTCGCACCGTCCGGCACCGGTCCCCACGAGGGGAGGGACCGGTGCCGGGCGGTCGGGAAGCGGAATCCGTCAGGCGAGCCACCCCGCCTCGCGGGCCGTGACGACGGCCCGTCGCTCGGCCTCCCCGGCATCGGCGTTCAGGGCCGCGTCCCGTCCCCGTGCCGTGCCGCCGGCCGCTGCCGCCGCCGTCCGGGACGCCGTGAGTGCCGCGCGCAGAGCCGCCGCGGCGGCCGGGCCGCCGTCCCGGGCCGCGGCCAGCTGTGCCGCCAGGGCGGCGGTGGCGGCGGCGTTGCGGGCGCAGCGGGCGTCGGCCGCCGGGTCGGGAGCGCTCGCGGCCAGGGCGTCCAGCGACCGCGCCGCCAGCCGTAGCGCGTTGGCGGCCCGGCCGACGGCGTCCTTCGGCACGATCTCCGCCGCGTCCTGGCCGACACCGGCGTACCGGCACGCGGCGACCGCACGGTCGTGGGCGCTGTGGGCGCGGGCGCCGTGGACCCGGCGCAGTCCCTCCGCCCGTGTGTCCGGCCCGGCCCCCACCGCTTCCCGTCCGCTCACACCCATACTCCGGCCTCCTCTCCCGGGACGGTCTCCCGGGACGGCCTCCCGGGACGACACCGCGTGCCCCGCCGCCACGGGCCGGGCGCGGGCAGGGTGCCACGCCGGGCGCGAAGAGACCACACACGCACCCTGGATATCTGATGGGCCGTCAGCTACGGTCGGTCCGCCGGCCGTTCCCGAAGGGATGAGTGCCATGGAGAAGCAGCGTTCCCGGTGCCCGCGCCCCCCCGGCGAGCCGCGCTGGGTCGCGATGTTCCACGCGGGCGCCCAGGACACCTGGACGGTGGGCGCGGAGTCCCCGTACCGGGACCCGGTGCTGTACGCCGTCGGTGACATGACCTGGACCGCACGGGCGCGCGGGGAGGAGACGACGGTCGCGCTGTGGGGGCCCGAGGACGGCGTCTGGCGCCTCTTCGACAGCCCGTCCGCCACCGCACCCGCCCCCGGGCCGGAGCGGCCCGCGCCCGGTTCGTCCGAACCGGCCCGGCTCGCGGAACGTATGACGGGCCGCCGGCACCAGGTGCTCCTGGCCGGTCTGGGCAGGGCGGGCCTGTACGACCTGACCCCCGAGGACGGCGCGGCGGTCCGTGCCCTGGCCGAACGGCTGGACGAGCCCACCGTCCGCCGGGTGGCCCACTGGCTGTCCGCCGCGGGGGGTGGGCGGTAATCACGGGGGCGGTGAGGCGGTCGGGCGGGCGGTTCGGCGGGCGGCCGGCCGGGCAGTGACGTCCTGGAGGTCATCGCTCACGGCTGGAGGACGCATGAAGGTCTCCGTCGACCGCTCCCTGTGCTACGGCTCGGCCGAGTGCGCGTACCGGGCACCGGCCGTGTTCGCGTTCGAGGACGGGTACGGCGTCGTACGCCCCGGTGCCGCCCAGGCCGCCGACGGCCCGCAGGTCCGCGAGGCGGTGGAGAAGTGCCCCTCGCAGGCCATCGTCCTCACGGAGCGGGAGGAGCGGGAGGAGTAGCGGGAGGGGTGGGGGCCGCGGTGGCCGGGGCCGGCGGGTAGCTCCAGCCGAGGCCGGCGAGCGCGCGGGCCCGGGCCTCCGCGACCGTCGTACGGGCCGTGAGTTCGGCGGGGTCCACATGTGCCGACTGGCCCGTGACCTGCCCCTCCCACTTGCGGTACAGCAGACCGGCCTCGGCCGAGAACCAGCCGCGGCTCACCGCGTCCAGCGCCAGCAGCAGACCGGTGTCCTCGGAGGCGGGCAGTGCCATCCAGCCGCCCAGGGCGATGAGCAGCTCGCGCCGTACGCACAGGCTCGCCGGATGGACCGGGGCGCGAAAGCCGTTGCGCTTCCAGTGGTCGAGGACGGTGCCGCGTTCGATCGGGCCGTCGTCGGGGTCACCGGGGAAGCCGGCCGTGGAGCCGTCGGGCAGCAGGTCCAGGACGCGGCAGGTGGTCCATCCGACGGCGGGGTCCGCCTCCAGTACGGCCAGGTCGCGGGCGAGCGCGCCCGGGGTGAGCCGGTCGTCGGCGTCCAGCACCTTGACGTACGTGCCCTCGGCGCGCGCCAGCGCGACCGTCCGGGCCACGCCGGGACCGCCCGGCCGGCCCTGGCGGAAGCTCACGCGCGCGTCGTCCGGGAGGTAGCGGCGGACCTCGTCCGAGGTGCCGTCCTGCTGGACGACCCAGTCCCACTCCCAGCAGACGGGCATCCGCTGCGCGCACAGGGACGCGTACGCCTCCGGCAGGAAACGGGCGGACGGGCCGTGGACAGCGGTGACTACGGTGACGCGCCGGCTCACGGCAGCGCTCACCACCTTTCCGTGGGTTGCGGATCACTGCCGTACGAGGATGACGTACGACAGCGATGCCCTGCCGTGCCGTGGTGTGCCGTGGTGTGGGGGCCGGTGCTGGGGGCGGTGCGGCGGCCGGTGCGGGGGTGCGACGCGGGAGCGGCGGCGCAGTGACGGGGGAAAAGCGCGAGACCCCCGGCCGAACCCGGCCGGGGGTCTTTCCGTGTCGACTGGTGCGTACGCAAGTCGCCGTCGTGTCGAGACGTTGCGGTACTGCGGCTGGTGGCGGGATCAGCAGTCGAGGGAGGCCGAGAGGTGGTCGGTGGAAGAGGTCTCCGACGGTGACTGCGTATCGGTCTCGGCGAGGGGGCGGTGGCGGCAGCTCGGGGACTTTCCGTGGGCCTCGGCCCGGATCCGCTGCTTCATCGTGGGGGGCAGGGCCCTGGCATGGGGCCAGGCCCAGTGGTGCATCGCCGGGATCGTCGGGATCGAGTGCTGCGCGGTGCCGGTGCGGGGGCTCTCGGTCCGGGGTCCGGCCGCGGTCGCGGTGGCGGCGCCCGCGGCGACGAGTCCGAGCGCCGTGCACAGCGCGAAGAAGGCGGTGACGATGGCGGTCCACAGTTTCATGACCTTGTTCTTGGTCATGGCCCCTCACTTTCGGGTTGGGCGATTTGCGTACTTTGCTCATCATGTGTATGTGGGTCTCGAAGTGGTGGACCGACGCCCGTGGCGCGTGGATGTTCCGATGAACACCACTCGTATGGACGCAAAAGGTCAGAAAACGTCGCGAACCTGAGTGAGCCGAGCGAAGAGGGAGCAAAGTAACCGTCCGTGCGGGCGTGGTCACCCTCCGGCCCGATCGGCGTCCGACCTGGCCTATTGGGCTCACGGGGGCGGCAGTTGGGCCCCGGCGCAGGTCACCGATCGATATCGGTCGGTGTGTATAGTCGGGCGCCAGAGGTCCCCTACGTCAAGGAAAGACGAGGTCGCGCGGTGAAGAAGCTGCTCCTGGTCGCACTGGCCGCCATCGGCGGGCTCCTCGTGTACCGCCAGATTCAGGCGGATCGCGCCGAGCAGGACCTGTGGACGGAGGCGACTGACTCCGTGCCCACGGGTTCGTGAGTCCGGATACCGACTCCGATACCGAAGCTGAACAGACCCCGGCCGCCCGCGCGGCCGGGGTTTTGTGTTGCCCGGGACGGGGCGGGGCCCGGGAGGCGACGGCCTTCGTGTTGCGGGGCCCCGCGGGGTGAGGTAGCCGCGGTGGCGGGCGGTGCCGGATGGTGCCGGACGTTTCGGACGGGCGTACGCATTGCCCGGATGGCGCAGGGGCGGCCAGGGCAGGATGGAGCCCTGCGGTCCGGTACGGCTTGTCCGACGACTGGGGGTGGTGGCGCGTGCGGGGGCGAGGGCGTACGGCGTGGGCGGGGTGGCGGGTCGTCACCGCCCGTCGCGCCGTGAGCGTGCTGCTGGGACTCTGCGCCGCCGTCGGCCTGCCTGCCGTCGCCCCGGCCGCCGTCGGCGGGGCGTGGCCCGGGCCGTACGCCTTCACACCCGGCGCCCGGACCGTCACGGGTACGGAGAGCACCGCGCACGCCGCCCTGCTGGACCCCCGCCACACCTACCGCAGCTCCCTCCCACGAGGTGGCAGGCTCTACTACCGCCTGCGGCTCGCCGCCCAGGACACGGCCTACGTCCCCGTCACCGCCGTACCGCCGACGGGCACCGCCGTCTCCGCCACCGACGGCATCCGTGTCTCGCTGCGGGACGCCGACGGCACCTCGTGCTCCTACGCCTCCGCCCGCTTCGGCGCCGGACTCAGCCCGCGCCCGGTCACGGCCCTGGGGCAGCGCGAGACCGGCAAGGCGCTGTGCCAGGGCGGGGGCACGTACTACGTGCTCGTCGAACGGCTCGACGCCGGGGGCTCCGGCGCGGTGGCCTCGGCCGAGCGGTGGGGCCTGGAGATCGCGCCCGCCACGGAACCGGGCCTGGCGCGGGCCGGCACCACGACTCCGCCGCGGAACTGGGACTCCGCCACCCCGGAGCCCCTCGGCGGCCGGCCCCGCGACCGCTCCGGCGGCACCGGGTTCGCCGGGGCGCGTCCGCTGGGCCCGGGGGTCTGGCGGACCGCCCTCGCCCCCGGCGAGACCCGCTTCTACAAGGTGCCGCTGGACTGGGGCCGCCGGCTGTACGCCTCCGCCGAGCTGGGCAGCGCGCCGGGCCACGGCTATGTCGGCAGCGCACTGAACCTCTCCCTCTACAACCCGGTCCGCGGCGCCGTCGAGGACGCCTCCCTCGGCTACACCGGCGCCGCGAAGCCCGCCGCCCTCCCGCCGCTGCCGCCGGTGGAGTACGCCAACCGGTACGCCGTACAGGCCGCGGTGACCTCCGTCCGCTTCGCCGGCGAGTACTACCTCGTCCTGCACCTCAGCACGCAGCTGTCCCGCACGTTCGGACAGGGGCCGTTCGAGGTGACCCTGCGGGTCCGGGTGGACGGACAGGCACACGCGGGGCCCGCGTACGCCGGCCGTGCCGTGCCGGAGGACCTCTTCACGATCACCGGGCGGGACCGGGCGGCCGTGTTCACCGGGGGCGCCGGGGGCGGGGGCGGTGACCGGGTGATGCGGCTGGTCGCCGTCGGCGGGATCGGCTCGGGGACCGCGCTGCTGCTGTTCCTCGGCGGCTGGACGGTGACGTCCCGGTGGCCCGGGTCCCCATCCCGGGCGCGGGCGCGGGACCGGGATCGGGATCGGGCCAGGGCTCGGTGAGGGGCGGGGCTCGCAGGCTGCCCTCGGGGGACGGGTCGGGAAGTCTCAGAGGCGGGTGAGCGCCCAGAAACCCACCGCGTAGCAGGCGAGCGCCAGCAGCAGGAGCGGGATCGCGGCCTTGGCCGGCGGGCCGGGGCGGCGCGGCGCGCGGCGTGCCCGACGTCCCCGTCCGTGCCGGGCGGACGGAGTGGGCACCGGGGGCGTGAGGGGCGGCGCGAGTGAGGGTGGGGTGTGCGCAACCGCCTGTGGGTCGCGGGCGGTGTACGCGGCGGTGGTGGTGGTGTCGGTGGTGCCGGTGGGGGGCGGGCTCGGCAAGGGGGCCCCGAACTGGGCCGGGAGCGGGGGCAGGTGCGGTACCGGGCCCGGTGCCGGGGCGAGGGGCGGTGGAGGGGTCGGGTCGGGGACCGGGGCGTGCCGGGGCGGCGGCAGCCGGAAGCTGCCGGTGTCCGACAGGGAGCCGGTGGGTGTGGGCACGCCCGGTTCCCTGCCGGCGCCGGGACCGGCTCCGCTACCGGCTCCGCTACCGGCGTCAGCATCCGTGCCGGCAGCCATACCCGTGCCGGCACCCATATTCGTCCCCGCTCCCGAACCGGCACCCGCTCCCGAACCGTCGGCCGAGTCGGCACCCGCACCCGCACCCGCACCCGAGCCCGAACGGGGGGCCGATCCCGCAACCGCACCCGAGCCCGAACCGGCGGCCGATCCCGCACTCGCGCCCGCACCCGCGCCCGTGTCTGTGTTCAGGCCCGTGCCCGCGCCCGCTCGCCCTTCCGGGGTTCTCCGCAACGTCGTTGCCGACGTCGTGCCCGGGATCAGCTCCAAGGCCACACCGGATGCCTGCTGCAAGGGGCCGTCCGGTCCGAAACCCGCGGGCAGCGGGCCGAGTTGGTCGAAGACCTCGATGAGGTCGTCCTCGGGGCCCGGTTCCGGCAGCAGCTCCACGGCACCGGCGAGCGCCTTGCGCGCCCCCGTCGCGGTACGGAAGCGGTCCGCGGGATCGGGCTGGAGCAGCGAGGCGACGATCTGCCAGAGCGGTTCCGGGATGCCCTTGGGCGGGCCGGGCGTCCCGTGTTCCAGGAAGTGCTGGACGATCGCCTTGGCGTCGGGTCTGGCGCCTTCGAGGAGGTACAGGGCGACCAGGCCGACGGCGAACAGGTCGGCCGGGAAGTCGGGTTCGGCGCCCAGCATCTGCTCGGGGGCGAGGTAACCGGGCGTCCCCACCACGAGGTTGGTCTCCGTCAGCCGGGGCTCACCGAGCCGCATGGCGATGCCGAAGTCGGACAGCCGCAGCCGCGGCCGGCCGGTACCGGTGGCTTCCAGGAGCACGTTGGCGGGCTTGATGTCCCGGTGCACGACGTCCTCCGCGTGGACGGCGGCGAGCCCGGACAGCAACTGGTCGAGCAGGGTGCACACGAAGGCCGGGGGGAGGGGGCCGTAGTCGCCGACCAGGTGGACCAGTGAGCCGCCGGCCACCAGGTCCATGGTGAACAGCACCTTGTCGTCGTCGGCGGCCCAGCTGGCCGGGGCGAGGACATGCGGGTGGTCGATCCGCATGCCCTGCTCCCGGACGAAGCGGAGCAGGGAGTGGGCGTCGCGCTGCTGGAGGACTTTGGCGGCCACGTACCGCCGTCGGCGATGGTCCCAGGCACGCCATACGGCGCCCACGCCCCCGCGTCCGATCGGGTCGGCCAGCTCGTACCGGCCGGCGAAGACCTCACCCATGGCAGCCGCCGCTCCTCCCACTGGCGCTACGGAGCCTCCGGGCCCCTTGCCCCCCTCGGCTCCCTCGTTCCCCTCCCTACCCAGGGGATGAGCGATACGACCCGACGGTCCGGCCCTTGCGCCGGGACCGGCCCAGGGGTCAGTTCTGGTGGGACTGGTAGTGCGCGACGGCGTCGGCGGTGCGGCCGGCGCCGTAGACGCGGAGGAACTCCGCGAGTTCGGGGTGGTTCGGAGCGAGGGAGTCCGCGGCGTCGATGATGTCACCCGCGGCGGCCACCGAGCGGAGCAGCGACTGGATCTCGCGGACCACGCGCTTCACCGTGGGCGCACCGGAAGTGCTCGTGGTGTGCGTGGTGTTGTTGAGCACGGAGCCCCCCTGCGATTTCTTGATCTCCTCCATGCGCTCGGTCGCCTCGGCCGCGCTGACGCTGCCGTCCGCGACCTGGGACGCCAGCTCCTGCAGCAGCTGCACCCGCTGGACCACCGCCGGATTGCCGATCTTGGCGCGCTGGCCGCTCATCAGCTGCGAGAGCATCGGAGCGGACAGCCCGAGGACCGCCGCGAGCCGCGCCTGGTTCAGCCCGAGATCGTCGATGAGCTTACGGAAGAGCGCCCCCAACGGCTCCCCGTACCAGTTCCGCTGCAGCTCCCGCGCTCTGGCGGTGGCTTCCTGCTGTGCGGCATCCATTGCGTCTCCCCATCGCTTCCCCTGAAAACCGCGGTTCGCTGTAGCGAACCACGCCGAGCATCTTACGGAGAGTGGTCATCCACGGGGACCCCCAATCTTTTTGCGAGATACGGGGGGTGACCCGGTACTCTGGTCTGCGGCACCCGCCGGAACCCACACGCTCCGGCCGGGAGCTGTTTTCCGGGGCCTTAGCTCAGTTGGTAGAGCGCCGTCTTTGCATGGCGGATGTCAGGGGTTCGACTCCCCTAGGCTCCACTGCAGGTCAGACACCCCTCGAGAGTTCATCTCGGGGGGTGTTCCGGCGTTCCGGCGTTCCGGCGTTCCGGCATGCCGTCGCCGGCGGCCGACGCGGCCCACTCGGGGACGTCACCCACCGCGTCGGCTCGGTCACCCGCCGTACGAGCCACGGGTGCCGATCAGCACCCGGAACCCGGCCCGGAGGCGGCGGACTCGCGCAGGGCCTCCTCGGGGCTCAGGCGGGAGCCGTGGGTGAAGGACCGGCCGAACGCCGCGTCGCCCAGGGTCTCGCGGGCCGATCGTGTGACGCGGTCCACGTCGATGCGCTCGGCCGCCGGCAGCGGGGCGCCCACGCTGCGCCGGGCCGCGTCGGCCGCGCCGAGCAGCAGGGCCGCGCAGCCGGCGGCGGACGCGGTGCCCCGCAGGGCCGCCGCGCCGGCCAGGCCCTCCAGGGACAGCGCGAGGGCGCGCGGCTCGCCGAGTGCGCGGGCCACCTCCAGGCCGCGCAGGTGATGGGCCGTGGCCCCTTCCGCGTCGCCCCGCAGTTCGGCGACGAAACCCAGTTCGGCCAGGACCAGATGGTCGCCCGCCTGTGAGGACACGTCCGCGTAGCCGTCGCGCAGGTGCCGCAGATGCGTTTCGGCGGCGTCGAGGTCGCCGGAGCGGCGGGCGCCGAGCGCGAGGCCCATCTCGGCGTGGATCTCGCCGTACTTGTAGCCCTGCTCGGCGGCGCTGCGCCGCGCCTGTTCGTGCAGGTCCCGGGCCCGGTCCCAGTCGCGGGCCAGCAGGGCGAGGCGGCCGAGGCCCGACAGCCGGGCGGAGACCTCGGCCGCGAGGCCCAGTTCGCGTGCGATCCGCAGCCCTTCGTACTGGCGGCTCTCCGCCTCCTCGTACTCGCCCTTGATCTCCGCGAGGGCGGCGAGCGGTGACACCGTCTGGAGTTCGCCCCAGCGGTCGCCCACCTCGCGGAAGAGCGCGGCGCTGCGCCGTCCGTCACGGCCCAGTCCGGCGAGGTCGCCGCGGATCAGCGCGAGCGTGGCCCGCAGGCCGAGCGCGGCGGCGGTGCCCCATTGATCGCCCGCGGCCGTGAACAGCGTCAGCGCCCGGTCGTTCAGCTCGTCGCTGTCCGCCGCGCCCGCGCTGAACAGGCCGTACGCGCACAGCCACAGCGAGCGCGCCCGGCGTACCGGGTCGGGGAGGGCCGTGTCGTCCGGGAGGGGGACGGCCGATTCCCGATCGCCGGTGAGCAGGGCGAACGCGGTGTGCAGGAGGGTCAGTTCGGCCTGGCCGGGTGTCGGCTCGGCGGCCGTGGTGGTGTCCAGGACCGCGCGCAGGCTGCGGCGGGCCTGGGTGAGGCGCCCGCGCAGCAGCCACCACCAGGCCAGGGCGGTGGCCAGGCGCGCCGCCTGGGCCGGGGTACCGGCGGCGGCCCGGCGCACGGCCTCGTCGAGGGCCGCCCGCAGGTTGCCGGACTCGGCGTCCAGCCGGGCGAGCCAGGACCGCTGCCCGGTGCCGCGCAGTTCGGGCTCGGCACGTTCGGCGAGCGCGAGGTAGTGACGCAGATGCCGGTCGCGTACGGCGGTGAGGTCCTCCATCTCGTGCAGCCGCTCGGTGGCGTAGGCGGCGACGGACTCCAGGAGCCGGTAGCGCGGGCCGGTCGGTCCGTCCGCGACGACGACCAGGGAGCGGTCGACCAGCCGGGTCACCAGGTCGGGCACCTCGAAGGCGGCGACGCCGTCGCCCGCGCACACCGCCTCGGCCGCCCGGAGGTCGCAGCCGTCGCTGAACGCGGCCAGCCGGCGCAGCACGATGCGCTCGGGCGCGCTGAGCAGCTCCCAGCTCCAGTCGATCACCGCACGCAGGGTCTGCTGGCGCTCGGGCGCGCCGCGCCGGCCAGAGGTGAGCAGCCGGAACCGGTCGCCGAGCCGGGCCGACAGCTCGCGCACGCCCAGCGCGCGTACCCGGGTCGCGGCCAGTTCCAGGGCGAGCGGGATGCCGTCCAGACGGCGGCAGATCTCCGTGACGGCGGCACGGTCGGCGTCGTCGCAGGCGTCGGCGGCGAGGGAGAACCCGGGTGCCGCGGCGGCGGCGCGCTGCGTGAACAGCCGTACCGCGTCCGCGGTGGGCAGTGGTTCGACCAGGAACACCTCCTCGCCCGGCAGGCCGAGCGGCTCCTGGCTGGTGGCCAGCACGCGCAGGCCGGGTGCGGTGCGCAGGAGCAGGGTGGTGAGTTCGGCGGCGGCGTCGACGACGTGCTCGCAGTTGTCCAGGACGAGCAGCATCCGCCGGTCGCGCAGCACGGCGGCGAGGTGGTGGGCGGGGGAGCGGGTGCCGGTGGCGGAGACCGGTACGGCGGAGGGCGCGTGGTCGCTGATGCCGAGGGACGCGGCGACGAGCTGGGCGAGGTCGGCGGCGGTCGCGGAGCGGACGCCGGAGAACTCCACGAACCAGGTGCCGTCGGGCAGTTCCTCGGCTGTTTCGTGGTCGTGGTCGTGGTCGCGGTCGCGCAACAGTCCGTGGGGGGTCCCGTGGTCCCGTAGTCGCTCGGTGGGCTCGGTGGGCTTGGCGGGCTCGGCGGCCTGGGTGACCTGCGTGACCTGGGTGGCCTGGGTGGTCTCGGGGGCCCGTGGCTCCGTGCCGGGTCCGTCGTGCCGGAGTTCCTCGGCCGCCGCCACGGCCAGCCGGGACTTGCCCACGCCGCCCGGGCCGGTGAGGGTCACCAGGCGGGCGGCGCGCAGGAGTTCGGACAGCCGGTCGAGGGCCTCGCGGCGCCCGATGAGGGGAGTGAGGGAGACGGGCAGGTTGGAGGGGGCGGGTGCCGGCCCGGCGGCGGGGGCGGCGTCCGGGGCGGTGTCCGTACCGGCGCCGGCGGCGGGTGCGGGGCGCGGGCGGGCCGCCGGGGCGGGGGTGTTCTGCGGTATCGCCGTCAGCTCGGGGGCCTGGCGGAGGACCGCCTGGTGCAGTGCGGCGAGTTCGGGGCTCGGGTCGACGCCCAGTTCGGCGACGAGACGCGCGCGCAGGTCCTCGTAGGCCGCGAGTGCCTCGCTCTGCCGGCCGGCCGCGTACAGCGCCCGGATCTGGAGCGCGCGCAGCCGCTCCCGCAGCGGATGCCGGGCCACCAGGTCGGCCAGCTCACCGGCGAGGAGCACCTGGTCGCCGGCCGCGAGGCGGGCCTCGGCCTGCTCCTCCAGCACGGACAGCCGCTGCTCGGTGAGGCGTTGCACCGCCCCGCGGACGAACTCCCGGTCGGCGAAGTCGGCGTAGGCGGGTCCGCGCCACAGCTCCAGTGCCTCGGTGAGCAGCGTGGCCCGGGCACCAGGGTCGGGGACGCCGCCGGCGCGGTCCACGAGGGCGCGGAACCGGGCCGCGTCCACCTCGTCGGCGTCCCCCAACCGCAGCCGGTAACCGGACGGCTGGTGCACCACGCGGTCCCGGCCGAGGACCCGGCGCAGCTGCGAGACCTTGGCCTGGAGGGAGCCCGCGGGACGGCCCGGCGGGCGGTCGCCCCACAGGTCGTGGATGAGCCGGTCGGCGGAGACCGGGCCGCCGTCGTGGGCGAGCAGGTCGGCGAGCAGCGCCCGGACCTTCGCCTCGGGAACCCTGACGGCCACCCCCTCGTCGTCCCACACCACCAGTGGTCCGAGCACGCCAAACCGCATGCGCGTCACTGTACGTCACGGCACCGCTCCGGCTCGGCGGCCACCTGGGACCCGGCGGCGGAAGGCGTGGCGGGCGGGGCCGTCAGCCCGCCGTAAGCCGTTCCGAAGGTTTCCCGAAGCGGCCGGCCGCATGGTCGTGGTCACGGGGCAGTCCGAGGCGGGTGCGGCGGAGGAAACGGCAGCATGACCAAGTACACGGGCCGGACGGCCGTCGTCGTCGGAGAGGCCACCGCCGTCGGGCTGGCCGTCGCCAAGCGCCTGGTGGAAGGCGGCGCCCGGGTCGTGCTGACCGCCCGCTCCGCGGAGGAGCGCCGCCGGCTGGGCACCGAACTGGGTTCCACCGCCCGGGTCGTCGCACCGTCCGGCGTGGAGGACTGTCTCGCGTCCGGCGTGGCCGTCGACCTGCTGTTCGCCGATGTGGTGGCCACCGCCCGGCCGCTGCTGCCGCGTGTCGGGGACGGCGGCGCGGTCGTGCTCATGACCCCGGCCCCGTCGCCCGCCGCCGTGCACGCGCTCGCCGCCGAGCTGGTCTCCCGCGGCATCCGCGTCAACGCCGTGGCGCCGGGCTGCATCGCGGCGCCGGGCGGCGCCGGGGTGCCCCTGCCGCCCCTGGGCCGTCTCGGCGCCGCCGAGGAGGTGGCCCGGGCCGCGCTGTTCCTGGCCACCGACGCCACCTTCACCACCGGAGTCCGCTTCCCGGTCGACGGCGGGCTCAGCCGGCCATGAGCCCGCCCCGGCCCGCGACGAGCCCCGCCCGCCCCACCGACCAGGTCCATTCCACCCTGTCCCGAAACCCTGGAGCACAGCCATGAGCACCACACCAGAGACCGCGGCCGGTTCGCCGACGCGAACAGACGGCGATGCGCCTCGGCAGGGCGCGGAGGAGCAGCCGCAGAAGCTGCCCATGTTCGCCCTGCTGGCCCTGGCGACCGCCGTGTTCATCACGAGCCTCACCGAGACCCTGCCCGCGGGTCTGCTCCCGGCGATCAGCCGGGACCTGCACGTGAGTGAGTCCGCGACCGGGCAGACGGTCACCATCTACGCGATCGGCACCGCGCTGACCGCGATCCCGCTGACGGCGGCGACGGCCGGCTGGCGCCGTAAGCGGCTGCTGCTGACCGCCATGGTCGGGTTCGCGGTCGCCAACACCGTCACCGCGGTGTCCTCCGTCTACGGGCTCACCATGGTGGCGCGCTTCGTCGCGGGCGTCGCGGCGGGGCTGGCCTGGGCGCTGCTCGCCGGGTACGCGCGCCGGCTGGCCCCGGTCCAGCTGCAGGGCCGGGCGATCGCCGTCGCGATGGCGGGCATTCCGGTCGCGCTCTCGCTGGGCGTGCCCGCCGGCACCTTCCTGGGCAAGGTGACCGACTGGCGTGTGGCGTTCCTCGCGATGACGGGGCTGACCGTCCTGCTGCTGGCGTGGATCGCCGCGGCCGTACCGGACTACCCGGGCCAGGAGCGCGGCGAGCGTCCGAAGATGCTGCACGCCCTGCGGGTCCCGGGCGTGGTCCCGGTGCTGTTCGTGACGCTGGTCTTCGTCCTGGCGCACACCATCATCTACGCGTACATCGCCACGTTCCTCGACGACCTCGGCATCGGCGGGAACACCGACCTGGTGCTGCTGGTCTTCGGTGCCGCTTCACTGGCGAGCATCTGGATCGTCGGCGCGCAGATCCACCGGCGGCTGCGGGTGCTGACCGTCGCCAGTTCGCTGCTGGTCGCGGTGGCCGCCGCGGTGCTGGCCGTGCTCGCCGACCACACCGCGTTCGTCTACGTCGCCGCCGTGCTGTGGGGCCTGGGCTGGGGCGGCGTGCCGACCCTGCTCCAGACCGCGGCCGGGGAGGCGGGCGGCGAGACGGCGGCCGACGCGGCCCAGGCCATGCTCGTGACGCTGTGGAACGTCGCCATGGCGGGCGGCGGCGTCATCGGCGGTGTGCTGCTCGACCTGAGCGGCAGCGACTCCCTGCCGTGGAGCGTGCTGCTGCTCATGCTGCCGGTGATCGCCGTCGTCGTGCTCGCCCGCGGCCACGGGTTTCCCGCCCGGAGGCAGGCGGCCTGACCGCACCGGGAGACGTCGGGTACCGCGTCCTTCCCGGGCCCTCTCCCAGGCCCCTCCCGGGGCTCTGGCCATCACACCATGTCAGCACCGGACTGTGGAGCCATGACCGAAGAGACTGGATCGAGCGAGGCGACCGAGGCGGCGCGGCGGCCACAGCGACCGCTGCACCACGTCGAGTTCGGTTCCGGCACGCCCGTGCTGCTGCTGCCCGGCCACACCGTCGATCACCGGCTCCTGCTGCCGCTGGAGCCCGTGTTCGCCGCGCGGCGCGGCTGGCGGCGGATCTATGCCGACCTGCCCGGCTCCGGTCGTTCACCGCGGCTGACCGGGCCGGTCACGGCCGAGGCCATGGACGAGGCGGTGCTGCGGTTCGTGGACGAGGCCGTCGGCGACGAGCCGTTCGCGGTCGTGGGCATCTCCTACGGCGGCCGGCTCGCCCGTCGTCTGATCGCCGAGCGGGGCCCGCAGGTCCGGGGCACGGCGCTGATCGCGCCGCCGGTCAGGCCGGGCGGTGAACGCGTGCTGCCCGAGCGGCAGGTGCTCACCCGGGACGAGGCGCTGCTGGCCGCGCTCGAACCGGCCGACCGCGAGGCGTTCGCGGGCATCGCGCTGTACCAGGACGACGCGGGCTGGAGTGCCTTCCGCGACCATGTGCTGCCCGGCATCCGCGCCCATCACCGGGAGGACGCCGCCGCGCTGCTCACGGCGTACCGGTCCGAGGAGCCGCCGGAGTCCCGTACCGGCACGCACGACGGCAGGCATCTGCTGGTGACCGGCCGCCAGGACCACCTGGTGGGCTGGCGCGACCAGGTGGACCTCCTGGAGCACTACCCGCGCGCGACCTACGCGGTCGTCGACGGCGCCGGTCACCACGTCCATCTCGATCAGCCGGACGCCGTACACGGCCTGCTGGGCAACTGGCTCGACACCCTGGCGGTGCCCCAGGCCTGATTGAACGGCGCGGCGGTCCCGAGATCCGACCGCCGAAGGTATCCCCCGGCCTTCGGCGGTCCTCGGCATGCCCGGAACCGTGTTTGTTCATAAACTTTTGACACGCCATCGGACAAGTCCAGACCGGTCCATGAATATTGGCCGACCGGTATTTTCCGGGCTCCGGTGTCCGACTCCATCCCCGGTCTTACCGGGCGTTTCCCCAGGTCGGCGCGCGAAGTCGTCAAGTGCGGACGCTCGACGGACAGGATTGCGGCTCCGAGGGTATTTTGTGGCACGGGCACATGCCTGATGCACCGGCCTCAGTCTGAGCGTTACGAAATGCGAGGGGACGTAGCGTTTATGTCATCGAGTGAGACGTGCGTGTCATCGGCCGACGACCTGCGTATGCAGGGGTTTGTAGAGGACATTTTCTGGTCACTTCACAGAGTGGAACAACACCGTTGGGCCCGGGCGTATCTGTGGGCCCTGATCCACGGCTCCGGCAAGAAGACACCACGGCGCATGGCGCGGGAGGATGCGTTACCCCCGGCGGCGCTGCGCGGGCTGCACCAGTTCATCAACGCCAGCTCGTGGGACTGGCGGCCGGTGCGCAGAAGGCTCGCCGAGCGCGTCGCCGCACAGGCGTCGCCCTACGCGTGGACGGTCGCCGAGCTGATCATCCCCAAGAGCGGCGGACACTCGGTGGGCGTGCACCGGAGGGTGGACCCGGTGACCGGCCATTCCGTCAACTGCCAGCGGGCGCTCGGCCTGTTCCTGGCCGGCGCCGGCCACGCCTTCCCGGTCGACTGGAGCCTGGTGCTCAGCGGCGCCTGGGACTGGGACCCGCAGCGCCGGCGGCGTGCCCGGATACCGGAGGAGGAGAAGGAGCGCCCGGTCGGCGTCCACGTCCTCGGCCACGTCACGGACGCGGTCACCCTGCCGCATGTGGCCGGGCTGCCCTGGGTCCTCGACCTGACACGGTGCGAGGACGCGGCCGGCGTGCTCGCGGGGCTGGCCCGGGAGCGGCTGGACGTGGTGTGCGAGGTCGATCCCGGCCAGGTCGTGCTCGTCGGACAGCACACGCCGACCGTGTGCACGGTGGGTGCGCTGATGGGGGCACGGCACGCACGGCAGCCGCATGTGATCGTGCGGCAGGCTCCGGACGGCCGCACCAAGGTGGTGCCGGTCCACCTCTACCCCGGCACGGTACGGCTGCCGCAGCTGACGGTGGGGGCCGACGGAGCCTCGCGCACGTACCGGATCCTGGAGCGGTCCGCCCCCGACGGGCGGCTGCCCGCCCGGTACTGGATCACCAGTCTCACCGACCGGCCGGTGGACGAGGTGCTCTCCCTGGTGCGGGGCCGGACCGCCGCGCTGATGACCGTCTCCGTCCTGCAGAACCGTCTCGGCGTCCTGGACTTCGAAGGGCGCTCCTTCCCGGGCTGGCACCACCACATGACGATGGCGTCGGCCGCCTACGTCCACCAGTACCTCGACGGCGCCCCGGGAGGCGCCCCCGCCGAGCCGAGCGGGGCCACGTGCTGACGGCGTCCGAGGGAGCCCGAGACGAGCAGACGATGAGGGGACGGCAAGGGGTGACGAACGTACTCGTGGTGGAGCGGGACGCCTTGGCGGCCGAGGCCGTCGAGCGTGATCTGCGCAGACAGGGCTACACCACGCGGAGCGTGCACACCGGGGCGCGGGCGCTGCGCACGTACCGCGACGCGGACCTGGTGCTGCTCTCGCTGGAGCTGGTGGACATGGACGGACTGGAGGTGTGCCGGTCGGTGCGCAGCGACGGTGACACTCCGCTGATCGCCGTGACCGACCTCGACGACGAACTGGAACGGGTGCTCGCACTGCGGGCCGGCGCGGACGACTGCGTGGTGAAGACCTGGGGTTTCCGGGAGGTCGGCGCGCGCATAGAGGCGGTGCTGCGCCGCGCCCACCGCAATACCGCCCAGGACAAAAGCATTTCCCTGCGCCCGCTGCACATAGATCCACGCAGCCGGGAAGTACGGCTGCACGACCGCCTGATCCCCGTCACGTCGAAGGAATTCGAGCTGCTGTACGTCCTCGCCACGCATTCCGAAACGGTCGTGTCGCGGAAGGAGCTGATGGCGAGGGTGTGGGGCAGCAACTGGGCCTGCACCAGCCGCACCATCGACACCCATGTGAGCAGCCTGCGCGCGAAACTCGGCAGCGGCCGGTGGATCACCACGGTCCGCGGCGTCGGCTACCGGATGGGATACGGCGGCGGGCGCGCCCTGGGCGGCCCGGAGGCGCCCGGAACCTTCGAGATGCCCGAGGCGTCCTAGGCGCTCGGGGAACCGAAGACGGCCCACAGGGCCCCGGCGCGCGGTGACCCGCGTGCGCCGGGGCCCTCCGTACTCATGCCGCGCCGCGCCGTGTCCGCCGGCCCCCTCCGCCGTCACGCCGCCGTCCTCCAGTGGGTCCCCCGTGCCGTCACGCCGCCGTTCTCTCCAGGCGCCGCAGGAGCGGGTGGCCGGCGGTGGCGGTGCCGTCGGACAGGACGCGGCGGGCCCACCATGCCGATGCCAGGTTGGACGTCAGCAGCACCCGGCCGGGCTCCTGCCGTGCCAGTTCCCCGAGCGCGGCGAGCGTGCCCATGCCCGTGCCTGTGAACAACAGGGCGGCGTCGCGGGGGAGCTCGCCCGCCGCTGTGCGGTCGAGTATCTGCGCGGTGCTGACCTGGTACGGGTCGAAGTGCGGGTCGGCGCCGGGAGCCGAGCGGGCCGGGACCGACACGGTCGCGTCGACCGTGAGGCCGGCCCGCTCCCAGAAGGCGCGTGAGGTGTCGGTCAGCCACGGCTGGTACGGCGAGACGAGGGTGAGCCGGCGCACCCCCAGGGCCTCGCACGCGGCCAGGATCGCCTGGGTCGAGGACGTCACCGGGAAGCCCGCCCGCTCGGACAGCTCGGCGCAGAAGGCGCGGTCGCCGTCCGGTTCGAGCAGGTAGTGCGAGGCGCTGCACGCCACCACGGCCGCGTCCAGGCGCATGCCGCCGAACTGGCCGAGGGTGTCGGGCAGCACACGGTTGTAGGACTCCAGCATGTCCCTGAGGCCGAGCCCGGGTGTCGTCGGGAAACGCGCCGCGTACACGTTCACGCGGTGGCCGAGCAGCGTCGTGAACTCCGGTTCCGCGGTCGGGTTCTCGGGCGGGACGACCAACCCGAGCCGGGGCAGTGAGAGAAGGTCCATGAAAGGGCACGGTAGGCCCGCCGTGCTCGCCCCGGCGGTGTATTCGGTGCTCTTTTGCCCATCGCCACACCGTTCTTGCACGGCCTGTACTTCCTGACATTCCCTGACAGTTTTCCATGGCCTTCTGACACCGTGTTCCTTGCCTCGCACCCAGCCCGCCACGGAGGCTGTTGTGCAGCGCCAGACGCATTCGTTCCGGGATTGCGGTTCACCGAACTCTTCCGGAAGCAGGGATGGAAATTCCTTTGCAACAAGGAGTGAACGGAAATGGCAGCAACGGAAAACCATGAGGAACTCCCGAGCCCGCCTCGGATATCCGACGCGACCCTGCGGGACTCCGCGCACATGGCGGGGGTCGAGTTCGGCCCGGACGACGCGGCGGCCATCGCCGGCCTGCTGGTGCGCACCGGGGTCGAGCTGGTCGAGGTGGGCATGGTCTCCGGCCCGGGCTCGAAGGACGCCCCCCTGGTCGAGGCCGTGCACGACGCCGTCGGGCCCGAGCGCGGCATGACGCTGCTCGTGGTGCGGGACCGGCAGCAGGTGGCCCGCGCCCTCGACGAGGCCGAGCGCCTCGGCGTGCGCCACATCATGTACTCCATCCCCACCTCGGAGCAGCACGCCCAGCTGAAGCTGGGCACGCCGAGCGCCAAGTTCCTGAACGCCCTGGCCCGTTCGGCGATCACCCAGGCCAAGGAGCGCGGCTTCCACGTCACCTTCAGCGGCGAGGACGGCGCCCGCACGCCCAGGGAACGGCTCGTCCCGTACGTCACCGCAGGCTTCGAGGCCGGGGCCGACCGGTTCCGGCTCGCCGAGACCGTCGCCTGCCTCTCCCCCTGGCAGATGGAGACGGTGATCGGGGACCTGACCGCGATCGACGGCTCCGAGATCGAGATCCACTCGCACAACATGCTGGGCATGGCCGTCGCCAACTCGCTCGCCGCCGTCCGCGCCGGTGCCCGGTGGATCTCGGCGACCGTCGGCGGCATCGGCGAACGAGGCGGCAACGCCCCGCTGGCCGAGCTGCTCACCGCGCTGCGGGTCGTGCACGGCGACACCCGCTTCGACCTCGGCCACCTCACCGAGCTGTCCCGTCTCGCCCTCCAGGGCGCCGGCCTCGGCACGGCCTTCCAGTCCGGCCCCACCACCCCGCACGCCTTCGCCTACGAGCTGCCCGGCCAGCTGAGCCACCCCGAGGCCTA
This sequence comes from Streptomyces sp. NPDC042638, assembly GCF_040647235.1. Lineage (NCBI taxonomy): Bacteria > Bacillati > Actinomycetota > Actinomycetes > Kitasatosporales > Streptomycetaceae > Streptomyces > Streptomyces sp. NPDC042638. Next base: position 153,492 of record NZ_JBEZBT010000007.1, on the reverse strand, counting down.
CGAGACCCTGCCGGCCGAACTCGTCGGCGGCTCACGTGAGCTGCGGGTGCGCACCCGGCTCACCCCGGCCCTCGTCAAGTGGGCACTGGCCGACTCCGCCGCCTCCGTCGACGTCGACGCCTTCACGGGCTGGCTCGTCGACCGCCAGCAGAACACCGGCGGCCCGCTCCTGGACCGGGACGCCATCCGCAAGGCCGCCATCGACTTCCAGGCCGCCTGAACAGCCGTACTCCACCCGCCGATCCGTATGACAGAACGGAGCCCGACCATGTCCACCGCCACCCTCACCGGCGACTGCCCGGAGTGCGAGACCGACCTGACCGTGCCGCCGGTCGTCCAGGGCGAGACCCTGTCGTGCCCCGAGTGCATGCTCACCCTGCGCGTCGAGGACGTCTCGGACGGACGGCTGACCCTCCAGATGGTCGAGGTGCAACTGCGTGACTGGGGCCAGTGAGATGGGCCGCAAAGTCGCCATAGTCGCCGACCGGATCGCCTGGGAGGAGCGCCGGCTGATCGAGTGCGCCGACACGTTCGGTCTCTCGGTCGACTGGGTCAACGACGAGTCCCTGTGCCTCGGCGGACCCGGCGCCCCCTCCGTCCGGGACTACGACGCGCTGCTGATCCGCAGCCGCAGCTACACCCGCGGCGGCCTGGTCGCGAGCCTCGCCGAGGCCGCCGGAGCCCGCACCCTCAACACCGCCCGGGCGATCCACGCCTGTGAGAACAAGGCCGTGCTGCGCACCGTGCTGCGCACGGCGGGCGTTCCCGTGCCGGACTTCCGGCTCGTGCTGTCCCGCAAGGACTTCGAGCAGGCGCTCACCGAACTGGAACTGCCGGTGGTCCTCAAGCCGGTCTTCGGCGGCATGGGCAAGCGCGTCACGCTGATCCGGCACGCCGACACCGCCCAGTCCGTGTACGACTACGTCGAGGACCTCGGCCACGCCTTCGAACAGGCCTGCCTGGTCGAGCCGTACCTGGGCGGCACCTCGGTGCGCTGCCTGGTCGTCGGCCGTGAACTGGTCGGCGCCGCCGAGTTCGCCAGCGGCGGCACCGACTGGCGCAACAACGCCGCCCTCGGCAACAACACCCGCGCCCTCGCCCACGACCCCGACCTCGTCAAGATCGTCGACGCGGTCACCGCGGAGCTGGGACCCGGCATCTACGGCGTCGACCTGTTCCGCACCGCCGACGGCTACGTCGTCAACGAGGTCAACCACGCCCCCGGTTTCCGGGCCGTGGCCTCGGCCACCGGCGCGGACGTGCCCTCGGCCATCGCCCGCCATCTGCAGGAGCTGCTCGCATGATCCGCGCAGGAGTCGTCGGCGCCTCCGGGCTGGCCGGCGGCGAACTCATCCGACTGATCACCCAGCATCCCGACCTGGAGCTGACCTTCCTCGGCGGCTCCTCGAACATCGGCAGGCGCCCGGCCGAGCTGCACCCGGCCCTGCGCGTCGACACCGGCCTGACCGTGCGGGCGGTCACCGAGGACGTCGCCGACCAGGTGGACGTCCTGCTGCTGGCCACGCCCGCCCCGGTCTCCGCCGAGCTGGCCGCCCTGTTCGCCGACCGCGTCCCGGCGGTCGTCGACCTCAGCGGCGCCTTCCGCATCCGCACCCCCGAGCGGCACGCCCGCTGGTACCCGAAGGTCCAGCGGCGCACCGGCCTGGCCGACCGCTTCGTCTACGGCGTGCCGGAGCTGGTCGGCGACCAGCTGGCCGGCGCGGCGCTGATCTCGCTGCCTGGCTGCTACGCCACCGCGATCACGCTCGGTCTGGCCCCGCTCACCCTCGGCCTCGGCCTCGACCTGAAGACCGTGGTGGTGGACGGCAAGAGCGGCTCCAGCGGCGGCGGCCTGCAGCTGCGCACCGCCGACCTGCACCCCTTCCGCAGCGGCGCCATCGCACCGTACGCGCCCACCGGTCACCGGCACGCGGCCGAGGTCAGCGACTTCCTGGAGCGCGGCAAGCCCGGCTCGATCGGCTCGCTGAGCATGTCGGCGTACGGCGTCTCGCACGTACGCGGGCTGCTCACCAGCTCCTACGTGTTCACCGACGACGCGGTCGACCAGCGCGCGCTGCAGCGGGCGTACCTGCGCTTCTACAAGGAGCACCGGTTCGTGCGGGTGCGCCGGCACACCGAGACGCTGATCCCGGTGCCGGACCCGCAGGCGGTGCTCGGCTCCAACTACTGCGACGTGACGGTGCTGCACGACGAGGAGGGCGGCCGGATCGTCGTCCTCGCCGCCCTGGACAACCTGGTCAAGGGCGCGGCCGGCCAGGCCGTGCAGGCGGTGAACCTGCGGTTCGGGCTGCCCGAGGAGACGGGCCTGACGATGCACCCGGTGATGCCCGCATGAGCACCGCACAGCAGCCACGGCAGGCCCCGGCCGTCGTGAAACTCGGCGGCAGCGCCGTCGACGAGCTCGACGGGACCTGGTGGGACGACCTGGCCGAGCTGGGCCGGCAGCGCCCGCTGGTCCTGGTGCACGGCTGGTCCAAGCCGCTGAAGAAGCTCGGCGCCCGCCACCGCGAACCGTCGGCGATCCTGCGCGACCGGTACGGCAACCAGAGCCGCTGGACCACACCCGAGGTCATCGACGACATCAAGACCGTCAGCGCCCGGCTCGGCGCCGAGGTGCTCCAGCGGCTGCAGGACCGCGGCCTGCGGGGCGAGCGGCTGCTCGGCAGCGACGGACTGCTCGCCGCCGGCGAGGCCGAGCGCTGGTGGTGGCGGGACAAGCAGCTGGTCGAGCTGGAGAACCTGGTCGGCCCGGTCACGGACGCGGACCCCACCCTGCTGAAGGACCTGGAGCCCGGCCGGCCCCGGCTCGTCACCCCGCTGGCCCGCAACCCCTCGGGCCGGGAGGTGAACACCGACGCCGACCGGGCCGCCGCCGCCCTCGCCGGTGCCGTGGGCGCACCGGACCTGGTGCTCGTCACCGACGTCACCCACCTGCTGATCGACGGCGAGCCGGTCCGTGAGATCGGCGCCGAGGCCGCCGCCGCGTTCCGTGACAAGGGCGCCACCGGCGGCATGCGCAAGAAGCTGCGGGCCGCCGACGAGGCCCTGCAACGCGGTGTGGCACGGGTCGTCATCGGCAGCGCGCCCGTCTCCGACCTGCTCGCCGCCCGCACCGGCACCGTCATCACGCGAACGTGAGGAGTACGCACGTGGCGCAGCCCCGTGTCCTGGTCGTCAACAACGGAACCCTCTCCCTGCCCCAGCTGCGCCGCCGCTTCGAGGAGCTGGGCTCGGCCACCGACGCCGTCGACGCGGCGTCCGTCCCCTCCCGCCCCGACGGCCGCTACCAGGCGATCGTGCTGAGCGGCACCAAGGTGCGGGCCTACGACCAGGACCACTACAAGCCGCTCGTCGACCTCGTCATGACCTCCGGCGTACCGGTCTTCGGCATCTGCGGAGGCATGCAGATCCTGGCCGTCTCGGCCGGCGGCCGGCTCGCCGAGGGCCCGCAGCGGGTCGGCGGCTACGAGGTGCAGGTCGACCCGGACGAACCGCTGTTCAGTTACGTCAAACCGACCGTGACGGTGTTCCACCGGCACACCCTCTACCTCCAGCAGGCCCCGGCGGGCTTCCGCTCCATCGGCCGCTCCGCGCACGCGCCCGTGGAGTTCCTGCGCTCCGACGACGGCCGCATCTTCGGTTCCCAGGCGCATCTGGAGTTCCGCAGCGACGGCCTGGAGATCCTGCGGGGTTTCACGCAGCTCTACCGGTGACCGCCACCGGGCCACCCACTCACGAGGACTTGAGAGTTGACATGAGTTTTGTGGAAGACACCCAGGAGCCCGCGTTCACCGTCCACCTGAACGGCAGCGGCGGCACCGTCAGGAGCTGGGTGGTCGTCGACACGCTCGTCGACGGCCTGGCCATGGGCGGTGTGCGGATGACCCCGACGGTCACCGAGGACGAGGTCCGCGGCCTGGCCCGGGACATGACCGACAAGTTCACGCTCGCCGGCCTGCGGATCGGCGGCGCCAAGGGCGGCATCGTGTCCGCCGGCGGCGACCGCGAGGAGACCTTCCGCACCTTCGGCCGTACCGTCAAGCCCCTGCTGCACGGCGGTATCCACCTCGGCATCGACATGGGCGTCACCCCCGCCGACCGGGCCGTGTTCTTCGACGAGGCGGGCTACGACCCGCGCTACCGCCTGGGCGCCCCGGACATGCCGGTCGACTGGCGCACCTACTACGAGCCGCTCATCGACGTCACCGGGCACGGCGTCGGCGTCGCCGCGGTCACCGCCCTGGAGGCGACCGGCCGCGGCGAGGCCGCCCGCGTCGTGGTGCAGGGCTTCGGTGCCGTGGGCCGTGCGGTCGCGCGGTTCCTGGAGGACCGCGGCCATGCCGTCGTGGCCGTCGCCGACGTGCAGGGCACCATCAGCGCCGACCGGCTGCCGGTGGCCGAACTCGTCGCCATCACCGACGAGTTCGGCCGGATCGACCGCGCCCGCCTGCCGCAGCACGTCACCACCTCCAGCGCCCCGGACGCCTGGCTCGACGTCGACGCCGACGTGCTGGTCCTCGCCGCGCAGAAACACGCGCTGAACGCCGAGAACGCCCACCGGCTGCGTGCCGCCCTGGTCGTCGAGGGCGCCAACCTCGCCTCCGACGCCGAGGCGCGGGAGAAGGCACGGGCCGCCGGCACCACCCTGGTGCCGGGGGTCATCGCCAACATCGGCGGGGCCGGCGCCGCCGCCCTGGCCGTCACCCGGGTCGTCCCCTTCGAGCTGGCGGCCGACGCCCGCAAGGCATGGGTCTTCGACTGGATCGGCGACCGCGTCCGGCAGAACACCCGCGACCTGCTGGAGATCGCGGCCGGCGGGGCGGGCGACCCGCTGCCGGAGCTGCTCGCGGCCCGCCGGAAGGACCGCCGATGACCGCCCCGGCCGAGGCCGGCCGCCCCGCCCCGGCCGCCGCGCCGGCCCGGGAGGACGCCGCCGAGTACCGGCGCCGCGGCTGGTGGCGCGACGAGACCTTCCTCGACGACCTGCACCGCCGGGCGCGCGAGCAGCCGCACAAGCTGGCGATCGCCGCGCGCCGCGTCGCCGAGGCCCGCACCGACACCCTGGACTACGCCGAACTGGACCGGCTCACCGACCGGTTCGCGCTCGCGCTGCTCCGGCTCGGCGTGCGCCGGGGTGACGTCGTCGCCGTCCAACTGCCCAACCGGTGGGAGATGGTGCCGCTGATGTTCGCGTGCATGCGCGTCGGCGCCGTCATCTGCCCGATCTCCCCCGTCTGCCCCAAGGAGGAGCTGCGTCACCGCCTCGGGCTGACCGGGGCCCGGGTGTGCGTGACACTCCCCGAGTGGTCGGGCGCACCGCTGGCGGAGACCGTCACCGGGCTGCGGGCCGAGCTGCCCACGCTCGCCCATGTCGCGGTGGTGGACGGCCCGGTACCGGACGGCGCGCTCTCCTTCCACTCCCACTTCGTGGCCGAGGCCCGGGAGGAGGAGCCCGGAGCGGCCGAGCTGGACGGCCTCGCGCTGGGCGCCGACGAACCCTTCGTGGTGCTGTTCACCTCCGGGACCACCGGCGAGTCCAAGGGCGTCCTGCACAGCCAGAACACGGTCCACTCGGCCGTGCGCGGCTACGTCGACGCCTTCGGGCTCGGCGACGACTGGGTGGCCGCCGTGTCCACGCCGCTCGTGCACTACTCCGGTTTCGCGCAGGGCGTCCTCGCGGGCGTCCTGGTCGGCGGCACCGTCGCCTTCCAGGACGTGCGCCGCAACGAGGTGCTGCTGGACCTGGTGGAGCGCTACGGGGCCACACTGCTGTACGGGCCGCCGGCCACCCTCGCCGACGTCGCCGCCTCGCAGCGGGCCGTGCGGCGGGACACCGGCACACTGCGGCACGTGGTCATCGGCTCCGCCCAGGTCCTCAGGGAACTCGCCGACGAGGTGCACGCGACGCTGGGCGCGCGGACGTACTCGCTGTGGGGCATGTCCGAGAACGGACCGGTCACCATGACCCGGCCCGACGACCCCGAGGACTGGGCCGCGCACAGCAACGGCCGCCCCATCGACGCCATGCGGACCCGGATCGAGGCGCCCGGCGCCGACGGCACCGGCCGGCTCCGGGTGCGCGGCGCCTCGCTCGCGCTCGGCTACTACCGGCGCGAGGAGGTCTTCGCCGCCGAGTTCGACGCCGACGGCTGGTTCGACACCGGTGACCTGGCCCGGGACGACGGCCGCGGCGGCCTGCGCATCGTGGGCCGGGCCCGCGACGCCGTCGTCCGCGACGGCCGGGTCGCGCCCATGACGGAGCTGGAGGCGGTCATCGGCGGTCACCCCCGGGCGGTGGAGGCCGCGCTGGTCGGGCTGCCGCCCGCCGCGGCCGGTGCCGACCCCGTGCTCTGCGCGGTGGTGGTGCCGCGGGGTGAGCGGGGCCCGACGCTGGACGAGATCCGGGACCGGCTCCGCCGGGCGGGACACGACGAGCGCTTCCTGCCGGACCGCGTCGAGCTGGTGCCCGCGCTGCCCAAAACGCTCACCGGCAAGGTCCGCAAGGCCGAACTGCGCCAGCGCTACGAGACACGGTGACCCATATGCCCACGTCCCCGGAGACGACCGCGCAGACGGCCCCGGAGGCGGTCCCCGGGGCGGCCCCGAAGACGGTCCCGCAGGTCTCCCCCCGGCGCGCCGCGCCCGTTCCCATGTCGGTGACCCTCGCCGCCGATGCCGCCCTGGAGGAGCGGCGTCGGTCGGGGCAGCGCGTGCTGGCCATGACCAGCGGCGAGATCGGCCTGCCGGTGCTCCCCGCGCTGCGCGGGCGGCTGGCCGCCGCGGCCGGGGAGAACGCCTACGGCCCGGTGGCCGGCGGCCCCGCGCTGCGCGAGGCCGCCGCCGGCTACTGGCAGCGGCGCGGCCTGCCCGCCGACCCCGGTCTCGTGGTGGCGGGACCGGGCAGCAAGGCGCTGCTGTACGCGCTGCTCCTCGCGGTCGGCGGTGACGTGGTGGTGCCCGTGCCGAGCTGGGTCAGCTACGCGGCACAGGCCCGGCTCGCGGGCGGCCGGCCGCTGCCGGTGCCGGTCCGGCCGGGGGAGGGCGGCGTCCCGGATCCCGAGCGGCTGCGCGAGGCGGTCACCGGCGCGCGCGCCGCCGGGCGGGACCCACGCGCCGTGGTGGTGACGGTGCCGGACAACCCGACCGGCACCATCGCCTCCGCCGGGACCGTGCGCCGCCTCGCCGAGGCGGCCCGTGACCTGGACCTGGTCGTGATCTCCGACGAGATCTACGGCGATCTCGTCCACGACCCCGCACGGCCCGCCGTCTCCCCGGCCGCGTACGCCCCCGAGCGAACCGTCGTCACCACCGGCCTCACCAAGAACCTGGCGGTCGGCGGCTGGCGCACCGGCGTGGCCCGGCTGCCCGACAGCCCCGCCGGGCACGAACTGCGCACCGCGCTGCTCTCCGTCGCCAGTCAGATCTGGTCCAGCCCGCCCGCCCCCGTGCAGACGGCCGCGGCCTGGGCCTTCACCGAGCCGCCGGAGATCACCGAGCGGATCGCGGCGAGCCGCCGGCTGCACGCCACGGTCGCCCGCGCGGCGGCCGGCCGCTTCACCGCGGCCGGCGCGCTGCTCGCGCCGGTGACCGCCACCTGCTACCTCTACCCGGACTTCGAGCCGCTGCGCGCCCGCCTCGCCGCGGCGCACGGCGTCACCGACGGCGCCGGCCTGGTCCGGCTGCTCGTCGAGCGGCACGGCGTCGGCGTCCTGCCGGCGAGCGCCTTCGGCGAGCCGGACCGCGCCCTGCGGATCCGCGCCGCCACCAGCCGCCTGTACGGCGACACCGACGAGCGGCGCACCACCGCGCTGACCGCGCCCGACCCGCTCGTCCTGCCGTGGATCCGCGCGGGCCTCGACCACCTCGGCGCGGCCCTGGCCGACCTGACCGACCCCCGACCCTGACCGCATCTGGAGGCTTCCCATGTCCCCGTCCCTGCCGCCCGTGCTCACCGAGGTCGCCTACGAGGACGGCCGCTACGTCACCTTCGGCCGGCCAGAACCGGGCGAACCGCAGACGCTGTACCGGGTCGCCGACGGCGCCCCGGCCGCCGCCTTCACCGGCACCGACGGCTCCGCGGACGCCGTCCGGGCAGCCCTCACCGAGGGCGCCGAGACGGTCGTCGTCCCCGCCGGCGACCCGGCCGTGCGCCCGCTGGTGCCGCTGCTGCCCCAGGCGTCCGGCGCCGCGCTGCTGAGCGGCTTCATGGGCACGCACAAGAAGAAGTGGGGCGGGCGGAGCCAGCCGGAGGACGGCGAGTTCACGCCCCCCAGGTGGTTCTTCAAGGGCTTCGGTGACTGGGCCCGGCTGCCCGGCGAGCCGCTGACCGTGCCCGCCCGTCCGGTCGCCCTCATCGAGGAGCCGGAGGTCGCGCTCGTGTACGTCAACGACGCCGACGGCACCCCCCACTACGCCGGCTACACCTTCGGCAACGACCTGTGCGACATCGGCCTGCACCGCAAGGACCCCGGCTACAACCCGTACTGCAAGCTGTGCGACACCGCGCTCGCGCCCTGGCTGTTCCTCGGCCCGCCGCCCACCTCGGCGACCGGCCGGGTCACCATCGTGCGGGACGGCGCGACGGCCTGGGAGGGCAGCTTCGACTGCGGCGGCGACGCGCTGTACTTCCGCATCCGGGACATGGCCGAGCACCTCTTCTCCTTCCCGGCGGTCCGGCGGCCCGGCCTGGTCAACTACGTGCTGCTGGGCGCCGACGAGGCCAGCTTCCACGACGGCTTCCGGATCGCCGACGGCGACCGCATCGGCATCGACGTCAAGAGCCACGGCGTCAGCTTCGAGAACACCGTGCGGTACCTCTCCCCGGCTCCCGCGGCCGTGCTCCCGGCCTCATGAGCGGCCCGGCCGCCGCGGGCCGCAGGCAGGTGCACCTCGCGGCCCAGCTGCCCGGCATCCACAACGTGACCGTCTGGTCGGACCCGCGCTCGAAGAGCCAGATCGCCTTCGACTCCTTCCTGCACCTGGCGCGGACCGCCGAGCGCGGCCGGTTCGACTTCTTCTTCCTGGCCGAGGGACTCAGGCTGCGCGAGCACAAGGGCGAGCTGTACGACCTGGACGTGGTGGGCCGGCCGGAGAACCTCACCCAGCTGAGCGCCCTGGCCGCCGTCACCACCCGGCTGGGGCTCGCCGCCACCGTCAACGCCACCTTCAACGAGCCCTACGAGGTGGCGCGCCGGCTGGCCACCCTGGACCACCTCAGCGGCGGGCGCTCCGCCTGGAACGTGGTCACCAGCTTCGACGCCTTCACCGGCGAGAACTTCCGGCGCGGCGGTTTCCTCGCCGAGGCCGACCGGTACGGGCGCGCGGCGGAGTTCCTGGCGACCGCGCGCGAGCTGTGGGACAGCTGGGCCGACGGCGACGTGCGCGCCGACGCGGCGGCCGGCGCGTTCGTCCGGCCCGGTGCCGGCCGCTTCGCGCACCACGGCCGGCACTTCGACATCTCCGGCCGCTTCACGACCCCGCGCCCGCCGCAGGGACACCCGGTGATCATCCAGGCGGGCGAGTCCGACCAGGGCCGCGACTTCGCCGCCGCCGAGGCCGACGTCGTCTTCAGCAAGTACAACCGGCTCGACCAGGCACGCGCCTTCTACCGGGACGTCAAGGGACGCCTGCCCCGGTACGGCCGCGGCCCGGACGAGCTGAAGATCCTGCCGACGGCCGGCGTGGTGGTGGCCGACAGCGACGCCGAGGCCGCCGCGTACGCCGACGAGATCACCCGCGCCCAGGTCGGCCCGCAGACCGCGATCGCGCACCTGGAGGCCGTCTGGGGCCGTGACCTGTCCGGTTACGACCCCGACGGCCCGCTGCCGGACATCGACCCGGAGCCCGACTCGCTGATGCTGAAGGGCCACTCCCTCTTCCGCCGGGACCGCGCCGAAACCGCGCGGCGCTGGCGGTCCCTCGCCGCAGAACGCGGCCTGAGCATCCGCGAACTGGTCATCGAGGTCACCGGCGGACAGACCTTCGTCGGTACCCCGCGCACCGTCGCCGACGCGATGGACCACTTCGTGCAGACCGGCGGCGCCGACGGCTTCGTCCTCGTCCCGCACCTGACCCCCGGCGGCCTGGACGACTTCGTGGCCCGGGTCGTACCGCTGCTCCAGGAAAAGGGCGTCTTCCGGCGGGACTACACGGGTCCCACCCTCCGTGACCACCTGGGTCTGCCGCACGGCCCGGCACGCGCCGCCACGGACCCCACCGCCGAGGAGGCATCGTGACCGCACCCCCGCTGCATCTCGCCGTCGCCCTCGACGCCGCCGGCTGGCACCCGGCGGCCTGGCGGGCCGAGGACGCCCGGCCCGGCGCGCTGTTCAGCGCCGGGTACTGGGCGGACCTGGTCACGGAGGCCGAGCGCGGCCTGCTCGACTTCGTCACCTTCGAGGACGCGCTCGGTGTGCAGTCGGCCGCCTTCCACCGGCCCGACGACCGCACCGACCAGGTGCGCGGCAGTCTGGACGCGGTCCTGCTCGCGGCCCGCGTGGCACCGCTGACCACGCACATCGGTCTGGTCCCGACCGCGAACGTCACCCACACCGAGCCGTTCCACGTGTCCACCGGCATTGCCACCCTCGACCACGTGAGCACGGGCCGGGCCGGTCTGCGGCCGCAGATCGCCTCGCGCGCCGCCGACGCCACCCACTTCGGCCGCCGCACGACGCCGCAGCTCACCGACGACGACGTACGGGACCCGGAACAGATCGGCCGGCGGCTGCGCCCGCTGTTCGGCGAGGCCGCCGACGCGGTGGAGGTCGCCCGGCGGCTGTGGGACAGCTGGGAGGACGACGCGGAGATCCGGGACGCGGCCACCGGCCGTTTCATCGACCGCGACAAGGTGCACCACATCGACTTCACGGGCGAGCACTTCAGCGTCCGCGGCCCCTCCATCGTCCCGCGCCCGCCGCAGGGGCAGCCGCCGGTGATGAGCCTGGCGCACGCCAGCGTCCCCTACGAGTTCGCGGCACGCTCCTGTGACGCCGTGTGGGTCACGCCGCACGACCGCGCGGGAGCCGGAGCGGTCCTCGCCCAGGTGGACACCGCCGTCGGCCGCGTCGGCCGCGACACCCGCGCCCGGCCGCTGCTGCGCTTCGCGGAGCTGCTCGTCGTCCTGGACGCCGAGCCGGGCGCCGCCGCGCGCCGCAAGGCCCACCTCGACGCGCTGGCGGGCGCCGAACTCGCCTCCGACGCCGAGGTGTTCACCGGCACCCCCGGTGAACTCGCCGACCTGCTGCTGGACTGGCGGGAGGCCGGACTCGACGGTTTCCGGCTGCGTCCCGCCACGCTGCCGCACGACCTGCTGGAGATCACCCGGGGCCTGGTACCGGAGCTGCAGCGGCGCGGGGCGTTCCGCACCGCCTACGACGCGACGACGCTGCGGGGCCACCTGCGCCTGCCACGCCCCGCCGGCCGCTACCCGGAGCACGCCCGGACCGCCCGCCGGTGACCGCACGCTCACCCCGGTCCACGCCGATCCCACCCCCGCCGGCATGACCACCGCGCGGCGGCAGGCCGCGCGCGCCGGGACCGGCCGACGGCGGTGAGCGCGGCGCCGAGCGGGCTGGCAGGGGCGAGCCCCCGTCGGGCCCGGTCGGGCGGGTCAGCAGGGGCGAGCCCCCGTCGGGCCCGGTCGGGCGGCCCGGCGGAGGCTCGTCGTGCGGGGGCCCCGAGGGGCCCCGGGGCTCAGGACTCGTCGTCGCGGTGGGCGGCTTCCTCCTCCGCCTGCTTCGCCTGCACCTCGGGATCCAGGCCCGAGGCGCCGGTGCCGTCCACGGAGCTGAGACGGGACGCGTCGGGGACCTCCGTGGGCGCGGGCGGCTCGACCAGCCAGTCGGGGTTGGCCTGCTTGTCCCACCACTTCCAGGCCGCGAAGGCACCGCCCGCCAGGACGGTGAGCAGCGCGGTCAGCTTCACGGCGCGGCCGGTCCGGCACCGCCGCTGTTTGCGCCGGGCCAGCTTCTGGATGTCCTCGGCCGAGACCTGACCGCGCAGCGCGACCAGGGCGGCGGCGGCGCGCGCTGAGGCCTCGTCGCGCACCGGAGCGGTCGCGGCGACGGCCTGCTCGATCCTGGGGCGCGAGTAGACGGCGGCCTGCCGGGCGGCCTTGCGGGTACGGACGGCGGCCTCGTGCGCGGCCAGGTCCACCTTGGGCGGGACGTGTGCGCGAGCCTGCTCCAGGCGCGGGGCGAGCCGGGCGTCGTACTGTTCGCGGGCCTGTTCAGCAGCCTGCGACACCACGGGCGCCAGCCGTACGCGTGCCTCTTGCGCGTAGTACGCGGCACGCTCCTTGGCCGTGTCGGCGTAGGGCGCCACCACTTCCGCGGCGTGCAGCACGCTGTCCTTCGCCGAGCCGGTCGCGGCGCGCACGCTGTCGATGCGGGTCACGGGTTTCCTCCTCCTCGGTGGCGGTACGGTATTTCGACTTTCCGCCCTTTTACGGATCATGCCTGCCGAGGGCCGGTGCGGCATGCGTGGGCGGGCATATGGGTGCTGATCGCTCTGTCCGGCGCGATACGGGGGCACGGGGCCCGCCGTCGACACTGCCACGGATCGCCGCGCCGCGCCGCACGCCGGGCGCAAGTCCCGGCCGCTCGACGACGCGGGGCCGGGAGCGTGGAAGGATCGAGGTGCCGCGGCGGACGACGACGGAAGGCGGACCGTGCCCGAGCAGCTGTACGCGACCCTGAAGACCACCCTCGGCGAGATCGAGGTCCGGCTCTTCCCGCTGCACGCTCCCGTCACGGTCCGGAACTTCGTCGAACTGGCCCGCGGCGAACGGGAGTGGACCCATCCCGGCACCGGCGTGCGCAGCAGAGACCGGCTGTACGACGGCACGGTCTTCCACTCCGTCATCGGCGGCTTCATGATCCAGGGCGGTGACCCCCTGGGCAACGGCCTGGGCGGGCCCGGCTACGGCTTCGAGGACGAGTGCCACCCGGACCTGGCCTTCGACACGCCGTATCTGATGGCGATGGCCAACGCCGGGCCGGGCACCAACGGCTCGCAGTTCTTCATCACCGTCACCCCGAGCACCTGGCTGAACGGCAAGCGCACCATCTTCGGCGAGGTCACCGGACCGCTCGGCCGGAAGGTCGTCGACGCCATCGCGCGCGTGCCGACCGGACGCAACGACCGGCCCCTCGTCGACGTCGTCCTGGACACGGTGGTCATCGAGGCGCGCGAGGGCTGATCCGCCCGCCCCGCGCCCCCCCGGTACCGGGAATCGGCGAAGGGAACCGAACACCCCGCTCGACCGTGAGGATGAGCGGGGCAGGATAGTGCTGTCAGGCATACGAGGAGCAAGGGGATCTGATGGAGCAGGCCGCAGGGAGCGAGCGGGACACCCGCAGCGTGCCCGTGTGCTACCGGCACCCGGACCGCGAGACCGGTGTGCGCTGCACCCGCTGTGAACGGCCCATCTGCCCCGAATGCATGGTCAGCGCCTCGGTCGGGTTCCAGTGCCCGGACTGCGTCCGCGGCGGTTCGGCCACGGGACCGGCGCCGCAGGCGTCCCGGCCGCGCACGATCGCGGGCGGCACGGTCACCGCCGACCCCCGGCTGCTCACCAAGATCCTGATCGGGATCAACCTCGCGGTCTTCCTCGCGATCCAGGCCGACCGCTCCCTGCTGGACCACGTGGTGCTGTACGGCGCCTGGCCCCCGAAGCCGTTTCCGCCGGCCTCGGGTGTCGCCGGCGGGGAGTGGTACCGCTTCGTGACGTCGATGTTCGCGCATGAGCAGTACTGGCACATCGGCTTCAACATGCTGAGCCTGTGGTGGGTCGGCGGCCCGCTGGAAGCGGCCCTCGGCCGGGCCCGCTATCTGGCGGTGTACTTCGTCTCCGGGCTGGCGGGCGGCGCGCTGACCTATCTCCTCGCCCCTCCGGCGACGGCCTCGCTCGGCGCCTCGGGCGCGATCTTCGGCCTCTTCGGTGCCACCGCCGTCCTGATGCGCCGCCTCAACTACGACATGCGGCCGGTCATCGCCCTGCTGGTGATCAACCTGGTCTTCACCTTCAACCCGGCCATGAACATCTCCTGGCAGGCGCACATCGGCGGGCTCGTCGCCGGTGTCGTCACCGGGTACGCGATGGTCCACGCCCCGCGCGAGAGGCGGTCGCTGGTGCAGTACGGCACCTGTGCCGTCGTTCTGGCCCTGGCCGTGGCCCTCGTGCTGGTCAGGACCGCGCAGCTCACCTGACGTGCTGGGGAACACCCGGATACCGAACCGTTGTCCACAGCGTGTGGCCGATCTTGTGCATAGGGTGCGGGCACAGCTGTGCCCCCTGTCGCACGGATGTGTTTCCGCAGGTCGGACAGGGGGCGAACGGATGTCTGAGGATCGGTTGACCAGTCACACCGGCGTCAACACCCGACGGGTTATCCACAGATCGTCGTTCTTTTTCCCCACTGTGGAAAACCGCTGTGGATAACTCAGTGGATAGCCCTGGGCAGAGCTACTTCCACTGCGTGGACACACCGAAGCCGGCGGCGATGAAGCCGAAGCCGACCACGATGTTCCAGTTGTCCAGGCTGTCGATCGGCAGCGACCCGTCGGTGACGTAGAAGACGACGATCCAGGCCAGGCCGATCAGGAACATGGCCAGCATGACCGGCGCGACCCAGGCCCGATTGGTCAGCTTGATGGCCTGCGCCTGCTTCGCCGGCGGCGGCGTGAAATCGGCCTTCTTGCGGATACGTGACTTCGGCACGAGGGTCTCTCCTGTCGATGCGCTGCGTGGCCGCGCAGGTAACTGGGTCGGGCTCGGGGGCAGCGTACAAGGGGCCAACATGACGACTCTGTGTGCTCCCCCGGGCGTCCGTTAGCGTAGTGCTTCCGTGGCGCCGAAGGAGATAAGGGTACGTTGAGCAATTCTGCCGACTCCCCCGGGACGGGATCAACGGGCACCGGCCCCGACCGCAGGGCGCGTTTGCGGCCCGTGCGGATGCTCACGGCCGCCGTCTTCGCCCTCGCCGGGCTCATCTTCTTCACCAGCTTCGACACGGCCAAGGGCACCGACATCCGCCAGGACGGCTCCCTGCTGAAGCTGTCCGACCTGATCCAGCAGCGCAGCCGCAAGAACAAGGAGCTGGACGACTCCAACGCGGCCCTGCGCGACAGCGTGGAGTCCCTCGCCGAGAGCGACGACGGCAGCACCAAGGCCCAGGACGAGAAGCTCGGCGGGCTGGAGGGCCGGGCGGGCACCCGGAAGCTGACCGGCAAGGCCGTCACCGTCACCCTGAACGACGCTCCGCCCGACGCCACCGCCAAGCTCCCCGGCTACCCCGCCCCGCAGCCGGACTACCTGGTCATCCACCAGCAGGACCTGCAGGCCGTGGTGAACGCGCTGTGGCAGGGCGGCGCCCAGGGCATCAAGGTCATGGACCAGCGGCTGATCTCCACCAGCGCGGTGCGCTGCGTCGGCAACACCCTGATCCTCCAGGGCCGCGTCTACTCGCCCCCGTACAAGATCACGGCGGTCGGGGACCCGGACCGGCTGAAGCAGTCCCTGGCGGACAGCAAGGCGATCCAGACCTACATGGTCTACGTCAACGTCTACGGCCTCGGCTGGAAAGTCACCGACGACGGGACGGTGACTCTCCCCGGCTACTCCGGCACAGTGGATCTGCACTACGCGAAGCCAGTGGGGTAGACGTCCGTCCGGGAGCCGCCGGTGCGTGTGATCGTCAGGACCGTCAGCGAACTGTGCATCACCCTCGGCACCCTGATCGTGCTCTTCGTCGCCTACGTGCTGTTCTGGACGGGCGTACGGGCCGACGGCGCGATGAACGACCAGATCGACCAGCTGCACCGGCAGTGGTCCCGGGGGAGCGTGCGCCCGCCGGACGCCCCGGGCGAACAGACCCTGACCGTGACGCAGCCGGAGCCGTACCGCGACGGCCGGCCCTTCGCCATCATGTACATCCCGCGGCTCGGTTTCACGTGGAACAAGCCGGTGCTGGAGGGCACCGGCCGGGACGTGCTGGCCAAGGGACTCGCCCACTACCGGGGGACCGCGCGGCTCGGACAGCGGGGCAACTTCGCGGTCGCCGGGCACCGGCGGACCTACGGCGACCCGTTCAAGGACTTCCCGAAGCTGCGGCCGGGCGATCCGGTGGTGCTCACGGACGGTACGACCTGGTTCACGTATCGGATCGACAAAGGGCCCTACAAAACGGTTCCGACCGACATCGAGGTGATCGACCCTGTCCCCCGTAAGTCCGGGTATACGCGTCCGGGCCGGTACCTGACGCTGACCACCTGCGATCCGGAATGGGGGCACAGTCACCGGCTGATCGTCTGGGCGCACCTGGATTCCACACAGCCTGTGGAGGCAGGCGAACCGAGGGCTCTGCGCCGTTAGTCTGGTGGCGTACGGCGTGGGTCTGGGTGCCGTAGGGACACGGAAGGGACGGCAAGGGACGGCATGTACGGCTGGATCTGGCGGCATCTGCCGGGGAACGTGTGGGTGAAGGCGCTCGTCTCGCTGGTACTGGTCCTGGCCGTGGTCTACATCCTCTTCCAGTACGTCTTCCCCTGGGCCGAGCCGCTGCTGCCCTTCAACGATGTGACGGTGGACAACCAGTGAGTGCGCGGATTCTCGTCGTCGACAACTACGACAGCTTCGTCTTCAACCTCGTCCAGTACCTGTACCAGCTGGGCGCCGAGTGCGAGGTGCTGCGCAACGACGAGGTGTCGACGGCGCACGCCCAGGACGGCTTCGACGGCGTGCTGCTCTCGCCCGGGCCGGGGACGCCGGAGCAGGCGGGCGTGTGCGTGGACATGGTCCGGCACTGCGCCGCCACCGGGGTGCCGGTCTTCGGAGTGTGCCTCGGCATGCAGTCGATGCAGGTGGCGTACGGCGGTGTGGTCGACCGGGCGCCCGAGCTGCTGCACGGCAAGACCTCACCCGTCGAGCACGAGGGCAAGGGCGTCTTCGCGGGACTGCCCTCACCCTTCACCGCGACCCGCTACCACTCCCTGGCCGCCGAACCGGCCACGGTCCCGGCCGAGCTGGAAGTGACCGCCCGCACGCACGACGGCATCATCATGGGCCTCAGGCACCGGGAACTGCCGGTCGAGGGCGTGCAGTTCCACCCCGAGTCGGTGCTGACCGAACACGGACACCGGATGCTGGCCAACTGGCTGGTGGAGTGCGGCGACCACGGTGCCGTGGCGAGGTCGGCGGGGCTCGCCCCGGTGGTGGGCAGGGCCACGGCGTGACCGCGCTGCGCCCCGAGCGCGAGGACGTGTACGGCGGGGACAGGCCGTACGGGTCCTCCGGCGGTGCGCGGCCGTACCCGGGGCGCCGACAGGACCCGCCGACGGCGCCGATGCCCCGGCTGACCGAGGAGGACCTGACGGTGCCGGTGCCCCGGTCCGCCCGGAACGGCGGCAGGGCGGCGTCACCCCCGCCGGCCGAGGACTTCACGGCGCCGCCGCCACCCGTCGACGAGGAGACGATGGCGCTGCGCCTCCCCGAGCCGGACCGGTTCGGCCGGGACGGCGGGGCCGTACGCGCCTCTGCGGCCTCCGCGGGCCCTTACGCCACCGGAGCCGCACCGGGCGGCCGCGCGGCCCGCAGAAAGGCCGCCAAGCGGCGTGGCGGGGGCCGGCACGGCAACGGCGGCGGGGAGGCGGCGGCCGCCCCGCCGGAGCGGGACCCGCAGCGGCCCCTGACCCGCGTGGAGGCCCGGCGGCAGGCCCGGCTGCGCAAGCCGAGCCCGGCGACCGTCGCCAGCCGGGCCGTCGGCGAGGTGTTCATCACCACCGGTGTGCTGATGCTGCTGTTCGTCACCTACCAGCTGTGGTGGACCAACGTCCGCGCGCACGCGCAGGCCGGCAGCGAGACGCACCAGCTCCAGGACGACTGGGCCAGCGGCAAACGCAACCCGGGAGTCTTCGAGCCGGGGCAGGGCTTCGCCATCCTGCACATCCCGAAGCTGGACGTGGTGGCGCCCATCGCGGAGGGCGTCAGCAACACGAAGGTGCTCGACAAGGGCATGGTCGGGCACTACGGCGAGGCCCCGCTGAAGACGGCGATGCCCCAGGACAGGACCGGCAACTTCGGCCTCGCCGCGCACCGCAACACCCACGGTGAGCCGTTCCGGTACATCAACCGGCTCACGGCCGGTGACGCGGTCGTCGTCGAGACGCAGGACACCTACTTCGTGTACAAGGTGACCTCGATGCTTCCGGTCACCCCGCCGTCCAACACGCGGGTGCTGGACCCGGTCCCCCCGGGCTCCGGCTTCACCGGGCCCGGCCGCTACATCACCCTCACCACCTGTACGCCGGAGTTCACCAGCAAGTACCGGCTGATCGTCTGGGGCAAGATGGTCCAGGAACGCCCGCGCAGCAAGGGCAAGCCGGACGCGCTCATCGAGTAGGGCTCATCGAGTAGGGGCAGAGGAACTGTGGCAGCGACCGCCGACGAGACCGAAGAGACCACGGACGCGTCCGAACCGCACCCGGCCCCGCGCCGGCCGGCCGGCCGGATCGCGCTGGCGGTCAGCGTCCTCGGGGAACTCCTCATCACGGCAGGCGTGTTGCTCGGCCTGTTCGTCGTCTACTCACTGTGGTGGACGAACGTGATAGCCGACCGCAAGGCGGACCGGCAGGCCGGCAAGGTGCGCGACCACTGGGCGCGGCAGCAGGACTCCGCCCCCGGCGCGCTCGACACCAAGGACGGCATCGGGTTCCTCCACGTACCGGCGATGCGGAACGGCGAGGTGCTGGTCGAGAAGGGTACGGACACGGACGTCCTCAACGACGGCGTGGCCGGCTACTACACCGACCCGGTCAAGGCCACGCTGCCCATGACCGGCAAGGTGGGCAACTTCGCCGTCGCCGCCCACCGGGACGGGCACGGCGCGAAGTTCCACAACATCGACAAGCTGGAGAAGGGCGACCCGATCGTCTTCGAGACGCGGGACAAGTGGTACGTCTACAAGGTCTACTCGATCCTTCCCGAGACCTCGAAGTACAACGTCAAGGTGCTGTCGTCGGTCCCGGAGGAGTCCGGCACGAAGAAGCCCGGCCACTACATCACCCTGACGACCTGCACCCCCGTCTACACCTCCCGCTACCGGTACGTGGTGTGGGGCGAACTGGTCCGCGTGGACAAGGTCGACAGCGAGCGCACACCGCCGGAGGAACTGCGCTGACGCTCCGGTGAGACGGCGTGGGCCCCGGCCGGAGTGTCCCGGCCGGGGCCCACGTACGTCCGCCGGAGGCGTCAGCCGCCGATGCCGCCGAAGAAGTTGGTACCGCCGTTGTTGCCGTTGCCGTTGCCGTTGCCGTTGCCGCCGCCGCCCAACGTGGTCAGCGTGATCGTCGCGCTCTTGGGATCGGTGGGGGTGTTGGCCGGCGGATTCTGCTGCGCGACGAACGCGTTGTCGTCGCCGGAGCTGCCGTCCGCGAACTGGATGTTGTTGAATCCGGCCTGCTGGAGGATCGTCTTGGCGTCCTTCACCCGCTGACCGACGACGTTCGGCACCGGCGTCTGCTGCGGCTGGGCCTTGCCGACGTTGATCACCACGTTGGTGTTCTTGGCGACTTCCTGGCCCGCCCCCGGGTTGGTGTTCTGCACCTTGCCGTCCTGGGCGGGATCGGTGACCGGAGCATCGGTGCAGCTCGGCACCAGGCCCTTGGCCTGCAGCTCGGCCTTCGCCTCGTCGCAGCTCTTGCCGGTGACGTCGGGTACGGCGATCTTCTCCTCGGCCTTGGCGACCTTGAGGGTGATCGTGGTGCCCTTCTCCTTGGTGGCACCGCCCGCCGGGTCCTGGCTGATGACCACGCCCGGTGTCTGGGCGGACACCTCGGTCTGCTTCTCGACCTCGAAGCCCTTCTCCTTGAGCTGGGACTCCGCCTGGTCGAACTGGATGCCGCGCACGTCCGGCACCTGGATCTTCGGCGCACCCGACGAGATCACCAGGCTGACCGTGTCGCCCTTGTTGACGTCCGTGCCGGCCTCGGGGCTCTGGGTGCAGACGTTGCCCTTCGGCTGGTCCTGGCACTCCTTGCGGGTGAACGCGCCCAGCTTCAGGCCGGAGTTCTCCGCCATGTTCCTGGCCTCGCCGACGGTGTGACCGACGAAGTTCGGCGCCTTGAAGGACTGGTCGTTGTTCCCGCCGCTGAACGCCCACTTGCTGATCAGGACCGCGCCGACCAGGACCAGCAGACCCGCGACCACCAACAGGATCGTGGAGGTGTTGGACTTCTTCTGCTGGCGCCGCCGGTCCGGGCGGTCGTCGTAGCCGTATCCGCCGTCGTCGGGGCTCATGGGCGGAAGCATGGTGGTCGCGCCACCGCCCGCGTCCGAGCGCAGGGCGGTCGTCGGCTGCTCGTCGGGGTAACCGCCGTAGCCCACCGCGCCCAGCGCGGCCGTGGCCGCGACCGGCTGGCCGTCCAGGCACGCCTCGATGTCGGCGCGCATCTCGTCGGCCGACTGGTAGCGGTAGTCGGGGTCCTTGACCAGCGCCTTGAGGACGATCGCGTCCATCTCCGGCGTGATCTCGGGGTCGAACACCGACGGGGCCTGCGGTTCCTCACGCACGTGCTGGTAGGCCACGGCCACCGGGGAGTCGCCCACGAAGGGCGGCCGTACCGTCAGCAGCTCGTAGAGGAGGCAGCCGGTCGAGTAGAGGTCGGACCTCGCGTCGACCTGCTCGCCCTTGGCCTGCTCCGGCGAGAGGTACTGGGCCGTGCCGATGACCGCCGCCGTCTGGGTCATGGTCATGCCGGCGTCGCCCATGGCGCGGGCGATGCCGAAGTCCATCACCTTGACCTGGCCGTTGCGGGTCAGCATGACGTTGGCCGGCTTGATGTCACGGTGGACGATGCCGCTGCGGTGCGCGTACTCCAGGCCCTGGAGGATGCCGATGGTCATCTCCATCGCGCGCTCGGGCAGCAGCTTGCGGCCGGAGTGCAGCAGCTCGCGGAGCGTGGAACCGTCGACGTACTCCATCACGATGTACGGGATGGAGACCCCGTCGATGTAGTCCTCGCCCGTGTCGTAGACCGCGACGATCGCGGGATGGTTGAGCGAGGCGGCCGACTGGGCCTCCCGGCGGAACCGGGCCTGGAAGGACGGATCGCGCGCGAGGTCCGCGCGCAGCGTCTTCACCGCCACGGTGCGGCCGAGCCGGGTGTCATGCGCGAGGTAGACCTCCGCCATGCCACCGCGGCCGAGCACCTGGCCCAGCTCGTACCGGCCGCCGAGGCGACGCGGCTCTTCCATAGCTACCTACCAGCCCTCTCCGTCGGTCTCGGCCGCGCGTCCTCGTGCGCGGCCGGAGGCTGCCGTCCGGGCCTACCGTACCCGGCTCGTTCTGTGTGACCTGGCCAAGCCCGGAACCCGATACAGGACCGGTATCGCAACGTGCAACGATGTGAAGGGGCTGTGAGCGGCATCACCCGCCGCGGCCGACGGCGGTCACTTCTTGGAGTCGATGACCGCCTCCATGACGTTCTTCGCGATCGGGGCGGCCAGGCCGCCACCGGAGATGTCGTCGCGGTTGGCCGCGTCGTCCTCGATCACGACCGCCACGGCGACCGGCGAGCTGCCGTCGGGCAGCTTGGCGTAGGAGATGAACCAGGCGTAGGGGTTCTCGCTGTTCGCGACGCCGTGCTGGGCGGTACCGGTCTTGCCGCCGACCTTCACGCCGTCGATCTTCGCGTTGGTACCGGTGCCCTTCTCCACCACCGTCTGCATCATCTCCTGCAGGACCTGCGCGTTCTGCGGCGACAGCGGCCGGCTCAGCTCCTCCGGCTGGGTCTTGGCGACCGGGTCCAGGTTGGAGGACTGCAGCGTGTCCACCATGTACGGCTTCATCAGCTTGCCGTCGTTGGCGACCGCCGAGGCGACCATGGCCATCTGCAGCGGCGTCGCTGCGGTGTTGTACTGGCCGATGGAGGACAGCGCGGTCTGCGACTGGTTCATGCCGTCGGAGAACACCGAGGCGGTGGCCCGCACCGGGGTGAACTGCTCGGCGTCGAAGCCGAACTTCTTCGCCTCGGCGAGCATCTTGTCGTTGCCGAGGTCGGCGCCGATCTTGCCGAAGACCGTGTTGCAGGAGTACTGGAGCGCGACCCGCATGGTCGCGTCCTTGCACGGGATGCTGCCCTCGTTCTTCAGCTCGGTCGTGGTGCCCGGCATGGTCCACGGCAGCGGCGAGTCGGTCTTCTGGTCGGCCGAGGTGTACTTGCCGTTCTCCAGCGCCGCCGCCGCCGTGACCACCTTGAAGGTGGAGCCCGGCGGGTAGGTCTCGCGCAGCGCCCGGTTCAGCATCGGGTCGTTGGGGTTGTACTTCTTCTGGAGCTTCTTCCAGGCCGCCGCGTCGGTGTCGCTGTTGCCCGCGAAGGACGAGGGGTCGTACGACGGGTAGGAGGCCAGCGCCAGGATCTTGCCGGTGGAGGGGTCCAGGGCGACCACGGCACCCTTGCCGCCCTGCTTCTTCAGGCCGTCGAACGCGGCCTTCTGGGCGGCGGCGTTGAGCGTGGTGACGACGTTGCCGCCCTGCTGCTCCTTGCCGGTGACCATGTCCAGGGTCTTGCGGAAGAACAGCCGGTCGTCGTCGCCGGTGAGGATGCCGTCCTCGATCGACTCCAGCTGGGTGGCGCCGAAGGCCTGCGAGGCGTAGCCGGTGACCGGCGCCCACATGGAGCCGTTCTTGTAGGTCCGCTTGTACTTCAGGTCGTTCAGACCGGTCTTGCTGCTCTCGGCCGACCCGGTGATCGGGTTGCCGCCGACGATGATGTCGCCGCGCGGGTTGGCGTAGCGGGCGATGGTGACGCGGCGGTTCTTCGGGTCGTCCTTGAGGGCGTCGGTCTTGACGTACTGGAGCCAGTTGTCCCGCAGCAGCAGGGTCAGCACGAGCAGGCCGCAGAAGACCGCGATCCGGCGCAGGGGCTTGTTCATGACGGGCGCACCACCTGGGTCATCTCGGCGTCGGGGTTGCCGGCGGGGGTGGGCGCCGGGCGGCGGGCGGTGTCGCTGATGCGGATCAGGATGGCGATCAGCGCCCAGTTGGCCAGCACGGAGGAACCGCCGTACGCCATGAACGGCATGGTCATACCGGTCAGCGGGATGAGGCCCATGACACCGCCGGCCACCACGAAGACCTGGAGGGCGAAGGCGCCGGACAGGCCGATGGCGAGCAGCTTGCCGAACGGGTCGCGGGCGGCGAGGGCGGTGCGCACGCCGCGTTCCACGATCAGGCCGTAGATCAGCAGGATCGCCATGATGCCGGCGAGACCCAGCTCCTCGCCGAAGGTGGCGAGGATGAAGTCGGAGTTGGCCGCGAACTTGATCAGGTCCGAGTGGCCCTGGCCCCAGCCGGTGCCGAGGGTGCCGCCGGAGCCGAACGCCCACAGGGCCTGCATGGCCTGCTCGGAGTGGCCGCCCACGCCCTGCTGGCTGAGGGTGTACTCCTTCAGCGGGTCCATCCAGGCCTGGACACGCATCTTCACGTGCGGCTCGAAGCTCGCCACGCCGACGGCGCCGGCCGAGGACATCAGCAGACCGAAGACGATCCAGCTGGTCCGCTCGGTGGCGACGTACAGCATGATGATGAACATTCCGAAGAACAGCAGCGAGGTGCCGAGGTCGGTCTCGAAGACCAGGATGAGGATCGAGATCGCCCAGACGACCAGGATGGGGCCGAGGTCGCGGCCGCGCGGCAGGTACAGGCCCATGAAGCGGCGGCTGGCGAGGGCCAGGGCGTCCCGCTTCACCATCAGGTAGCCGGCGAAGAAGACGGCGAGGACGATCTTCGCGAACTCACCGGGCTGGAGCGAGCCCAGACCGGGCACCCGGATCCAGATCTTGGCGCCATAGATGTTGGCACCGAGGCCCGGCACCAGCGGCAGGATGAGCAGCACCAGGGCGCTGAACATGGAGATGTACGTGTAGCGCTGCAGGACGCGGTGGTCCTTGAGGAAGATCAGCACCACCACGAACAGCGCGATGCCGAGCGCGGTGTACAGCAGCTGGCGCGGCGCGGCCGTGACGAAGTTGGGCAGCGACTGCAGCAGCTTCGACTGGTCGAGCCGCCAGATGCACACCAGCCCGAGCCCGTTCAGCAGGGTGGCCAGCGGCAGCAGCAGCGGGTCCGCGTACGGCGCGAACTTCCGCACCCCGAGATGGGCCACCCCGGCCAGCAGGCCAAGGCCGAGGCCGTAGCTCAGCAGGCCCGCGGGGACCTGGTCATCGATGGCCAGGCCCACGTTGGCGTAGGCGAACACCGGGATGACCACTGCGAAGACCAGCAGGGCCAGCTCGGTGTTGCGGCGGCTCGGGGCGCCGATGGCGCCGATCGTGGACGTGTGGTGCGTCGGCGAGTTCGTTGTACTGCTCATCGTGTGACAGGGCCTCTCACGGCTTGCCTACTGCTTACCGCACAGCGAGACGACCTTCTGCTCATCCTCCGAGAGAGTGGGGCCGGGGCTGGGGGTCGCGGACGGGGTCGTGGACGGAGACTGCGAAGGGGACGCCGGGGACGTCTTCGACGCCGACGGGTTCGGGGTCGTATGCGGCGTCGGGGAGGCCTTGGTGAAGGCGGCGGTGTGCGCGACGGCACCCGTGGCTCCCGTGGCTCCCGTGGTGCCGTGCGAGCCGCCGGTGCCGGAGGTCTTGTCCCGGCGGTTCGCGGCGTTGCGCCGCGCGTCCTCGGCGGCCTGGCGCTCGGTCTGCTTGCGGCAGGCGGAGGCCTGCACCGACAGCTCCTGGACCTTCGTCCGGGCCGCCTCCAGGCCGCCCTCCGCGATCGTGGCCTTCACCTGCTTCTGCTGGTACGGCGGCAGGTACTTGAGTTCGATCTCGGGGTGGTCCTTCTCCACCTTCGACAGCGAGACCCAGGCCAGGTCCTGGCTGATCCCGCGGTACAGCGCGACGTGCTCGTCCTTGGTGCCGACGTAGAACTGCGTCTGCGTCCAGCGGTAGCCGCCGTACAGACCGCCGCCGATCACGGCGAGGGCGAGGACGCCGTAGAGCGAGGTCCTCAGCCAGCGGCGCCGTTTGCGCGGCTTGGTGAAGTCGCCGTCGGCGTAGTCGCCGAAACCGTCCTCCGGCACGTAGCCGGCGGTGTCGCCCGAGCCGGGCGGCCCGAACTCGCCGCCGCCGTGCCCCTGCCCCTGCCCCTGGCCCTGGCGGCCCAGGTGGGAGGCGCGGCCGGCCGGCGTCTGCATGATGCCGTTGTCGTGCAGGTGGTGCTGGTTCTCGGCGACGGCACCGACGACGACCGGCTGGTCCGACAGCTGCCCGGCGAGGGTGTCCCCGGTGTCCAGGTCGAGCACGTCGGCGACGATCACGGTGATGTTGTCGGGGCCTCCGCCGCGCAGCGCGAGCTGGATCAGCTCCTGCACGGTCTCCTGCGGGCCCTGGTAGCTGGCGAGGGTCTCCTCCATCGTCTGGTGGGAGACGACGCCGGACAGGCCGTCGGAGCAGATCAGATAGCGGTCGCCGGCCCGGACCTCGCGGACCGACAGGTCGGGCTCGACGTGGTCGCCACTGCCGAGGGCGCGCATCAGCAGGGAGCGCTGCGGGTGGGTGGTGGCCTCTTCCTCGGTGATCCGGCCCTCGTCCACCAGGCGCTGCACCCAGGTGTGGTCCTGGGTGATCTGGGTGAGCACACCGTCGCGCAGCAGATACGCGCGGGAGTCGCCGACGTGCACCAGGCCGAGCCGCTGGCCGGTCCACAGCAGCGCGGTGAGGGTCGTCCCCATGCCTTCGAGCTGGGGGTCCTCCTCCACCATGGCGCGCAGCTGGTCGTTGGCGCGCTGCACGGCCACGCTGAGGGAGGTGAGGATGTCGGAGCCGGGTACGTCGTCGTCGAGCGTGACCAGGGTGGAGATGACCTCGGAGGAGGCGACCTCGCCGGCCGCCTGGCCGCCCATGCCGTCGGCGATGGCGAGCAGGCGCGGCCCGGCGTAACCGGAGTCCTCGTTGCCCTCCCGGATCATGCCCTTGTGCGATCCGGCGGCGAAGCGCAGTGACAGACTCATGCGCACCTCGCCCGTCGGCTCCGGGTACAGCCGGTCGTGTCGAGCCACACTGCCCACCCTCCGGTCGGGAGCGCGCCGGAGACCGGGTGGCGGCCTGCCGCTGCGTGCTCGCTCCGCTCGCGCTTACTCATGACGTAGCACTACTTCCGCAGCTCGATTGCGGTCTTGCCGATGCGGATCGGCGCGCCCAGCGGGATCGGTGTGGGCGTCGTCAGCCGGGACCGGTCCAGGTAGGTGCCGTTGGTGGAACCGAGGTCCTCGATGATCCACTGGCCGTCGCGGTCCGGGTAGATCCTGGCATGGCGGCTGGAGGCGTAGTCGTCGTCCAGCACGATCGTGGAGTCGTGCGCCCGGCCCAGGCTGATGGTCTGGCCCTGCAGCGCGACGGTGGTGCCGGTGAGTGTGCCCTCGGTCACCACCAGCTTGGTGGGGGCGTTGCGGCCACGCCGGCCGCCGCCGCTCTGCTGGGCGCGCTGCTGCGGCGGCGCGGCCTGCTGTTGCCGTGCCTGCTGCCGGCCCGACTGCTGGGGCCGGGTCGCTTCCCTACGCGATCCGCGCTGGGTGACGCGCGTACCGAACAGGTCGCTCCGGATGACCTGCACGGCCACGATCACGAACAGCCACAGTACGGCCAGGAAACCCAGCCGCATGACCGTGAGGGTCAGCTCTGACATTGCCCCCGCTTCACCCTTCGGCTTGCCTATAGATAACGGTGGTACTGCCCACGACGATCCGCGAGCCGTCGCGGAGCGTAGCGCGGGTGGTGTGCTGCCCGTCCACCACGATGCCGTTGGTGGAGCCGAGATCCTGGATCGTCGAGGGCGTTCCGGTCCGGATCTCGCAGTGCCGGCGGGAGACGCCGGGGTCGTCGATCCGCACGTCGGCGTCGGTGCTGCGGCCCAGAACCAGCGTCGCGCGGGAGATCTGGTGGCGGGTGCCGTTGATCTCGATCCAGTAGCGGGTGCGCGCGCCGCTCATCGGTGCGGCGGCGGGTCGCTGGGTGGCGGGCTGCGGATAGCCGTACCCGCCGGGGCGGGCGCCGGGCGGCGGCGCGGCCGGCATCGGCGGCGCGCCCGCGGGGGCGGCCGGCGGGTAGCCGTAGCCGCCGGGGGCGCCCTGCCCGGGTCGGCCGGCCGCCGGTGCGCCGGGGGCCGGCGGTGCCGCCTCCTGGCTGCTGGAGGAGGCCAGGGTGCGCGAGCGCACCCGGTACAGGCCGGTGTCCAGGTCGTCGGCCTTCTCCAGGTTGACCTTGATCGGTCCCATGAAGGTGTAGCGCTGCTGCTTGGCGTAGTCCCGCACCATGCCGGCCAGCTCGTCGCCGAGCTGCCCGGAGTAGGGGCTGAGCCGCTCGAAGTCGGGCGTGCTCAGCTCCACGATGAAGTCGTTGGGTACGACGGTGCGGTCACGGTTCCAGATGGTCGCGTTGTTGTCGCACTCGCGCTGGAGCGCACCGGCGATCTCCACGGGCTGGACCTCGGACTTGAAGACCTTGGCGAAGGTGCCGTTCACCAGACCTTCGAGACGCTGCTCGAACTTCTTCAGGACTCCCATGGGGCACCTCCTCCGTCCCTGCCGTCGTCTTGCCTGCTCTGTGCCGCTGTCTGCCGGGTACTGCCGGTACTGCTTACTGATCGTATCTACGCGCCCGCCAATCAGCCGGTTCCCCCAGCGGCTCCCCTTCGAACTCTCGGCGTGCGTTCCTGCTGCCATGGATCGTAGAGGCGGGAGAAGACCAGTGTCCCGCACCCGGCTGTGGACCCGGTCCGTCTCCTGGAGAGATGCCCTGGACCGGTACGAGGTTGATACGTGAAGCGTGTCTCCTTGATACCCGTGGGACAGGTGAGACGTGGCAGGGACCGGCGCCCGGCGCCCCCGGGCGCGCCGGGCGCCGGGGTCCCGCGGTGCGGGCGGGCGGGTGCGGGGGCCGGGGAAGGGATGTGAATCCACCCCGTACGACGTGCTAATGTTCTGGATGTCGGAAGGGGCCAGCCCGAAAGGGCCGAAGCCGGAAGACACACCCAATGCGCGGGTGGCGGAATAGGCAGACGCGCTGGATTCAGGTTCCAGTGCCCGCAAGGGCGTGGGGGTTCAACTCCCCCCTCGCGCACGCAGGAGCACCGACGAAAGTGCTCTGGTTGCACCGACGGAATGGGCCGCATCGTGATCACGATGCGGCCCATTCCTTTTTCTGCGTGCTGTGTGACGCTTGTCTCCGGGCGTGCGGGAGCGGACCGTTCCGTGTGAGGAAGGTCTCAGGGTTGACTGGCCGAACGGCGGCGCGGCCGGTCCGCGTTGGCCAACTCCCTGGTCAGTCCTCGAATCGAGGGTTCCGCCCGCCTCCTCGGCCGGTTTGGCCCTGGTGGCGGTCAACACCTCGTCCCGGCGGGCCGCGGGGACGACCACGACGCCCTCGTCCTCCCGGCGGGCCGCGGGGACGGCGACGCCCTCGTCCTCGTCGGCCACCACGACGTCGTCGGCGTTCACCGGCACCCCGCCGCAGCGCACCTCGGTCTTGAGCCGCCCGACGGCCTTCTTGGCGCCGGGGGCGTGGATCACTCCGCGGGCGAAGACGGGGAAGACCCGGACGGAGGCACCGGCCGGGCTGTCGGCGGCCAGGGCACCATTCCCGCCACCGACGACGGCGGACAGATCTCGCGGACCCGGACCGGAGTCCCGGACGAAGCCCCCGACCCGGCCACCACCCTCGCCGGCGTCCTGGGCCGCGAGCGGGTCATGGACATCGGCATCCGTTCGTTGTGGCAGCCGGCGCCGCGCGTCGCCGGGCCCGCGGTCAGCGAGCCGAGCGGTGCCCTCCCGGCGACACCCTCATGCTGCACGCCGGGTGCCCGGGTTCCCCCGTGCCCGGGTGCCGTCGGTGTCCGGCGCCGAGATCCCGTACGGCCGTGCAACGTGGTGGGATCGGCCTGCCGACGGCTGCCGGCCACGGCGCCACCACCAGCACCGACCACGGAGGCAACTGACATGCGACTGCGCTGTGCCGTTCTCGACGACTTCCAGAACGCCGCCCTCGACTCGGCCGACTGGACCCCGGTGGAGGACCGCGTCGAGGTCGTCAGCTTCCGCGAGCACATCGCCGACGAGGACGAACTCGCCGCTCTCCTGGCCGACTTCGACATAGTCGTCACCCTGCGCGAGCGGGTGCCGTTCCCGGGCACGCTGCTGGACCGCCTGCCGCGGCTGCGGCTGCTCGTCGCCTCCGGTATGCGCAACTCGGTCATCGACCACGCCGCCGCGGAGCGGTGCGGGGTGACGGTGTGCGGCACCGCCAGCTCCTCCACCCCGCCGGTCGAGCTGACCTGGGCCCTGCTGCTGGGCCTCGCCCGCAACCTCGTGGCCGAGAACAACGCGCTGCGCGAGGGAGGCCCCTGGCAGTCCACCGTCGGCGCGGACCTGCACGGCCGCCGGCTCGGCCTGCTGGGCCTGGGCAAGATCGGCAGCCGGGTCGCCCAGGTGGGTCTGGCCTTCGGGATGCGCGTCAGCGCCTGGAGCCAGCACCTCACCAAGGAGCGCGCCGAGGAGGTGGGGGTCGAACTGGCCGCCTCGAAGGAGGAGTTGCTGCGCACCAGTGACTTCGTCTCGATCCACCTCGCGCTCAGCGACCGCACCCGCGGCCTGCTGGGCCCGACGGAACTCTCCCTCCTCCAGCCCACCGCCTACCTGATCAACACCTCGCGGGCGGCCATCGTCGACCAGGACGCGCTGCTCGCCGCCCTGCGCGAGGGCCGGTTCGCCGGGGCCGGCGTGGACGTCTTCGACATCGAACCGCTCCCCGCCGACCACCCGCTGCGCACGGCCCCGCGGCTGCTCGCCACCCCGCACCTCGGCTACGTCTCGCAGGCCAACTACGCGACGTACTACAGCCACGCCGTCGAGGACATCCAGGCGTTCCTCGCGGGCGATCCGGTACGCCGTCTCGGCTGACCGGGTGCCACGGCTGACCGGGTGCCACGGCTGACTGGATGCCACGGCTGACCGGATGCCACGGCCGGGCGGCCGCCGGCGGCCGGCCGTGCGTGCGGGGGAGCGCAAGACGCGGGCAGGGGCTGCCGTCGCCCTCCTGTGAGGTGTGTCCCGGTGCACCGGCTGGTGGCGTTGTCCACAGGGTCTGACGCGTTTCGGCCACTGGTTGTACGGTCTCCGAGTTGATGTTCGTATCGGCGCCTGCCGAAGGCGCGGTGCAGTACGGGGGAGGCGGTCACGGTGACCGGAACGGGTGTGGGAGCGACGGACGCGGCGGACCGGGGCGGGCGCCGGCTGCCCCGGGTGCGTGGATTCGCCCAGTGGCCGCCCCGGGACCCGTCGGTTTCGCCGAAGAGGGAGGGCAAGGCGCTCCGGTCGAGCGTGCCCCGCTCCGCCCACCACACCCTCGACCTGGACGCCGGCCGCCCCGACGCGGTGAGCGCGGTGGCCGAGTCGAACGCCGGCCGCATCCCCGAGCTGACCCCGCTGCGGGTGGGCCGGATGGCGGCCGGCCCGTTCGCCTTCCTGCGCGGCGCGGCCGGTCTCATGGCGTACGACCTCGCGCGTACCCCGACGACCGGGATCGGCACGCAGATATGCGGGGACGCGCACGCGGCCAACTTCGGGCTGTACGGCGACGCTCGCGGCGACCTCGTCATCGACCTCAACGACTTCGACGAGACCGCGCACGGCCCCTGGGAGTGGGACCTGAAGCGGCTCGCGGCCTCGCTGGTGCTCGCCGGCCGGGCGGCGGGCGCCGACGAGGACACCTGTCGCGCGGCGGCCCGCGACGCGGCCGGTGCCTACCGCCGCACCATGCGGCTCCTCGCGAAGCTGCCCGTGCTTGATGCCTGGAACGCCATCGCGGACGAGGAACTGGTCTCCCACACCGACGCCCACGACCTGCTCGGCACGCTCCAGCGGGTCTCGGACAAGGCCCGGTCCAACACCAGCGGCCGGTTCGCGGCGAAGTCGACCGAGGCGGCCGAGGACGGCGGGCGCCGGTTCGTGGCCGCCCCGCCGGTGCTGCGCCGCATCCCGGACGCCGAGGCCGCGGCGGTCGTCGCCTCTCTGGAGGAGTACGTCGGCACACTCGGCGAGGACCTCCACCCCCTGCTCGGCCGGCACGCCGTGCACGACGTCGCCTTCCGGGTGGTCGGCACCGGCAGCGTCGGCACCCGCTCGTACGTCGTCCTGCTGCTCGACCACCGCGGAGAGCCCCTGGTCCTCCAGGTGAAGGAGGCCCGTCCCTCCGCGCTCGTCCCGCACCTGGCCGCGGCCGGCTTCGCGACCCCGCCGGTGGCGCACGAGGGCCGCCGGGTGGTCCTCGGCCAGCAGCGGATGCAGGTCGTCAGCGACATCCTGCTCGGCTGGACCACCGTCGAGGGGCGCCCCTACCAGGTGCGCCAGTTCCGCAACCGCAAGGGCAGCGTCGACCCGGCCGCCCTCGCCACCGACGAGATCGACGACTACGGCCGCATGACGGGCGCCCTCCTGGCCCGCGCCCACTCCCACAGCGCCGACCCGCGGCTGATCGCCGGGTACTGCGGCAAGAACGAGGAGCTGGACGAGGCGATCGCCGCGTTCGCCGTCGCCTACGCCGACCGCACGGAGGCGGACCACGCGGACCTGCTCGCGGCTATACGCGCGGGCCGGATCGCGGCCGAGACGGGAGTGTGAGGACTACGGGGTGGGCCGGGGGTGTGACGGGCTGAGGCGCCTGCGCACCCCGGCCCGGTCGAGCAGGCGGTGACGACAGTCCCGGCCGGGGTCGCGGAGAACCGCGCGCCCGGCCGGGGTCGCGGAGAACCGCGCGCCCGGCCACGACGGGCCCGCACCCGGCGACGGTCCCGCCCCCCATGGCGAGACGCCGTGGCTCCCCACGGCGAGAGGCCGTATCAGGAACCGCCGCCCGCTTCACCGCACCGGAACCCAGGACCCAGGACCCAGGACCCAAGACCGAGCCGAGCACAGCGCTACGCTGGGCGGGTGACGACCCCCGAAGCCGACCAGTCCCCGCCGCCACGCCCAGAGGAACGGCTGGAACAGGCCGTACGGGCCGCCGAGCAGGCGTTGATCGAGTACGAGATCGCCGTGGAGACGTTCCGCGTCGAGGTCGAGAACTTCTCCCGCCTGCACGAGCAGCGACTCGGCCCCCTCTACCTCCGCATCGAGGAACTGGACGCGGAGATCGCCGAGGCGAAGGCCGCCCGCACCGGCGACCCCGAGGACATCCGCCGTGCCGCGGAGGCCCGGGCCCATGTGCTGCCGATCCCGGGCGTGGAGGAACTGCTCCACGGCTGGATGGACGGCAACGGCCTGTTCCCCGAGGCCACCGCCATGCTCACCGACCAGGAGGTACGGCCTCCGCAGCGGGTCCGGCCCAGCGAGGAGGCCCGCAAGCTCTACCGCGACCTCGCCCGCAAGGCCCACCCCGACCTCGCCCAGGAGGAAGAGGAGCGCAAGCGGCGCGAGGAGTTCCTGAGCCGGGTCAACGCCGCCTACGCCCGTGGCGACGAGACCCTTCTCATGGAGCTGGCCGCCGAGTGGGCCGCCGGGCCGGTGCCGCCCGAGCGCCGTCCGAGCCCCGCCGAGGAGCTGTACGCCCGCCTCGAATGGCTCGCCCAGCGCAAGGAGCTGATCGCCCTGGTCGCCCGTGAACTGGAGGACGGCGCGATCGCCGGGCTGCTCCGCCTCGCTCCGGACGACCCCGACGGCCTG
Source organism: Streptomyces sp. NPDC042638 (assembly GCF_040647235.1). Classification (NCBI taxonomy): domain Bacteria; kingdom Bacillati; phylum Actinomycetota; class Actinomycetes; order Kitasatosporales; family Streptomycetaceae; genus Streptomyces; species Streptomyces sp. NPDC042638. The sequence continues at coordinate 120,753 of NZ_JBEZBT010000007.1, read as the reverse complement.
CTCGAGGAGATCGCCGGCCGGCTGCGCGCCGACATCACCCGGCGGGAGGAGGAGCTGGCCGTGCTGCTGGGGCAGGACTGAGCCGGGCTGCCGGGCAGGGCGGACCGCCCTGTGCTTCGGGTAGCGTCGGAGCCATGAATTTCGGAGCTGGTGTGCCCACGGTCCAGGTGACGGACCTCAAGGACGGTGACTTCCTGCTGGACGTCCGCGAGGACGACGAGTGGCAGGCGGGCCACGCCGAGGGAGCGCTGCACATTCCCATCAGCGATTTCGTGGCCCGCTACGGCGAGCTGACCGAGGCCGCCCCGCAGGACGGCCGCGTGCACGTCATCTGCCGCTCGGGCGGCCGCTCGGCCCAGGTCACCATGTACCTGGTGCAGCAGGGCATCGACGCGGTGAACGTCGACGGCGGCATGCAGTACTGGCAGCAGACCGGCCGCGAGGTCGTCACCGACGACGGCAAGCCGGGCTTCGTCCTGTAGTCCGGAGCCTGTAGCCGGAGGCTGTGGCCGCAACCCGCAACCCGCAGGCCGCACCCGCAGGCCGCAACCCGCAGGCCGCAGCCGAACGACTGTGGCCGCCACCCGTAAGCCGCAAGCCGGAGCCTCCCGGAGGCGGGCCGGTGAGCCGCCTGCTCAGTCGAGCGGGTGGGCGGCCAGCAGGTCGCCGAGCCTCTCCTCGTGCGCCGACGCCGGGCCGAGCGCCAGCTCCAGGTGCTTGGCCCAGGCGTGGTAGCGGTGCAGCGGGTAGTCGGTGTCCGCGCCGAACCCGCCGTGCAGATGCTGTGCCGTCTGCACCACCCGCCGTACCCCCTCCGCCGCCCAGATCTTCGCCACGGCGACGTCCCCGGCGGCGGGCAGCGGCCCCGGTGCCCCGGAGGCGATCCGCCACGCGGCCTGCCACAGGGTGGCCTCCATGGCGCGCAGGTCGATGTACCGGTCCGCGGCCTGCATGGCCACCGCCTGGAACGTCGCGATCGGGTGCCCGAACTGTTCCCGCTTCCCGGTGTAGTCGCCGGTCATCCGCAGCACCCGCTCACCCAGCCCGAGCGCCAGCGCGCACGTCCCGGTCACCAGCAGCGCCTGCAGCCACTCCCAGGCGCCGTCGGCCTCGATCACATCGCCCGGCTCGACCCGCACCGATCGCAGCCGCAGCTCCGCCAGCCGCTCACCGCTGGTGGAGACCTGCTCGGCCGCCACGACCCCGTCCGCCTCGCGCGGCACCAGCGCCAGCACGGTCCGGCCGGCAGCCGTTGTCCCCGTGCACGCCGGTACGACGACCAGGTCCGCGTCGTACGCCCACGGCACCGCCGTCTGCACCCCGTCCAGCAGCCACGCCCGTCCGTCCCGGCGCGCGGTGACGGCCTGCTCCGCCGGGTCGTGGCCGGTACGTCCGTGTGCCGCGACGGTCAGCACCAGCTCGCCGCGCCCCGCCCGGTGCAGCAGACGGGCGGCCAGCTCGGGGCCGCCGTGGACCTGCACGGCCGCGGCGGCGGCGCTGTGTTCCAGCAGCGGCACCCGCGCCAGCACCTGGCCGGCCTCGCGCAGCACCAGACACAGCGCGATGGGGTCGAGGCCCGCTCCGCCGTGCGCCTCGGCCAGCAGCAGGCTCAGCAGGCCCGCGTCGGCGAGCCGGGACCACAGCGCCCGGTCGAAGCCCTCGGCCACGGCGCCGAGGGTGAGCGCCGGACTGGGCACCGCGTCCGGCACCACCCCGGCGAACACCCCCCGCGCCGCCTCGGATGCCGCCAGCTGCTCCTCGGTGAAGGTGAAGTCCACGGCCTGTCCTCCCGGCGGGTCCGGTCATCTGACGGTCCGTCAAGATAGAACAGGTTCTAGAAGAAGGGAACGGTGGCGTCAGCGGTCGAAGTCGAGCTCCACCATTTCGGTCAGCGGATGCGACTGGCAGGCCAGTACGTACCCGCCTTCCGTCTCCTCCGTCTCCAGCGCGAAGTTGCGGTCCATCCGCACCTCGCCCTCGACCAGGAAGGCCCGGCACGTTCCACAGACCCCGCCCTTGCAGGCGTAGGGCGCGTCGGGGCGGTTGCGCAGGACCGTCTCCAGCAGTGACTCGCCGTCCCGCACCGGCCAGGTGCCGCCGCGGCCGTCGAGCCGGGCGGTGACGGTGCTGTGCGTGTGCGCGGGTGCCGCACTCATGGCCGCCGGCGCCGACCCCGCGTCCACGTGGAAGATCTCCTCATGGATGAGGTCCCGCGCCACACCCAGTCCGCGCAGCGCCCGCTCCGCGCCCTGCACCAGCCCGTACGGCCCGCACAGGAACCAGCCCGCCACCTGTTCCACCGGCAGCAGCGCGGGCAGCAGCCCGGCGAGCCGGTCCCGGTCGAGCCGCCCCGACGGCAGGCCCGCCTGCTGCTCCTCCCGGGAGAGCACGGTCACCAGCTGAAACCGCTGCGGATAGCGGTCCTTCAGGTCGGCGACCTCCTCCAGGAACATCGTGGACGCGGCCGTACGGTCGCTGCGTATCAGGCAGAACCGGGCCGCCGGCTCGCGTGCCAGCAGTGTGGCGACGATGGACAGCACCGGGGTGATGCCGCTGCCGCCGACCACCGCCGCGTACAGGCCCGGCGCCGGTTCGAGTGTGAAGCGGCCCGCCGGGGTCATCACCTCCAGCTCGTCCCCGACGCCGATCTCCTTCAGCGCGTACGTCGAGAAGGCCCCGCCGTCGACCAGCCGCACCCCCACCCGCAGGCGGTCCGGGCCGTCACCGGCCGGGTCGGGGGCGGGTGAGCAGATCGAGTACGTGCGCCGGATCTCCGTGCCGTCGGTCCGGCGGCGCAGCGCGAGGTGCTGGCCCGGCGCGTGCCGGTACTCCTCGCGCAGCTCGGGCGGGACGGAGATGGTGAGGGCGACGGAGTCGTCCGTGAGCCGGTCGACCGCGGCCACCGGGAGCGGGTGGAAGCGTGCCATCACAACTCCTTGAAGTGGTCGAACGGTTCGCGGCAGGCAAGGCAGCGGCGCAGCGCCTTGCACGCGGTGGAGGAGAACCGGCTCAGCAGCTCGGTCTCGGCCGAGCCGCAGTGCGGGCAGCGGACCGGTTCGGTCGCCGGGGTGTCCTGTGCGCGGGTCGGGCCCAGAGTGAGCGGAACCGGGCCGTCGTCGTGCCGCACCCTCGGGGGAGCGATTCCGAACTCGCGGAGTTTCTCGCGCCCTTCCGGGGTGATGTCGTCGGTCGACCAGGCGGGGGCGAGCACCGTGCGGACGGTGACCTCGCGCATGCCGTGGGCGCGCAGCACCCGCTCGATGTCGAGACTCATCGCCTCGACGGCCGGGCAGCCGGTGTAGGTGGGGGTCAGGTCGACCTCCACCGCGTCGGTGCCGTGCACGTGCACCGCGCGCAGCACGCCCAGCTCACGCAGGGTGAGCACGGGCAGCTCGGGGTCGGGCACCGCCCCGGCCAGCTCCAGCAGCTCCGCCTCCAGGGCGGTGTCCGTCACCATGTCGCCCCCGGATGGCTGCGGTGCAGGTGCTGCATCTCGGCGAGCATCCGGCCGAACGGCTCGGTGTGCAGGCCCTGCCGGCCGGCGCCCGCCGACCAGGCGCCGGTGCGCGGGCCTTCCGGGACGGTCAGACCGGCCCGGCCGAGCACGTCCGTGACCGACGTGAGCCAGTGGTCCTCCAGGGCCGGCCAGTCGGTGTCCAGGCCCTCGACCGGCTGGAACATCTCCCCGGTGAACCGCCACAGCGCGTCCGAGGCCCGCCGCATCCGCTCGTGGCTGGTCTCCGTGCCGTCGCCGAGCCGCAGCGTCCACTGCTCGGCGTGATCGCGGTGGTAGGCGACCTCCTTCACCGCCTTGGCGGCAAGCGGTGCGAAGGGACCGTCACCGGCGGCGAGTTCGCCGTAGAGCAGCTGCTGGTACGTGGAGAAGTAGAGCTGGCGGGCGATGGTGTGCGCGAAGTCGCCGTTCGGCTGCTCGACCAGCTGGAGGTTGCGGAAGGCGCGTTCCTCCCGGAGGTAGGCCAGTTGGTCCTCGTCGCCGGCCAGCGACAGCAGTACCCGGGCCTGTCCGAGCAGGTCCAGGGCGATGTTGGCGAGGGCGACCTCCTCCTCCAGGACGGGGGCGTGCCCGGCCCACTCCCCGAGGCGGTGGGAGAGGACCAGGGCGTCGTCGCCGAGGGCGAGCGCGGCGGTCACCGGGACGGTGCCGTGGCCGGTGGCGGTCACAGGTGCTTCACCCCTTCCGGGATCTCGTAGAAGGTCGGGTGGCGGTAGGGCTTGTCGGCGGCCGGCTCGAAGAAGGGGTCCTTCTCGTCCGGCGAGGTGGCGGTGATCGCGGCGGCCGGTACCACCCAGATGGACACGCCCTCGCCGCGGCGGGTGTACAGGTCGCGGGCGTTGCGCAGGGCCAGTTCGGCGTCGGGCGCGTGCAGGCTTCCGGCGTGGGTGTGGGAGAGGCCGCGCCGGGAGCGCACGAAGACCTCCCACAGGGGCCAGTCGGTGGTGCTCATGCTCGCGTCGCTCCCGTCTCACCGGTGTCGCCGGTGTGCTTGGCCGCGTATGCCGCGGCGGCTTCCCGTACCCAGGCGCCCTCGTCGTGGGCACGCCTGCGCTGGGTTATCCGCTGGTCGTTGCAGGGGCCGTTGCCCTTGAGGACGTCCCAGAACTCGGTCCAGTCGATCGGGCCGAAGTCGTAGTGCCCCCGCTCCTCGTTCCACCTCAGCTCGGGGTCGGGGAGGGTGAGGTCCAGGGACTCGGCCTGGGGGACACAGATGTCCACGAAGCGCTGGCGCAGTTCGTCGTTGGAGTGGCGCTTGATCTTCCACTCCATCGACTGGGCGGAGTGCTGGGACTCGTCGTCGGGCGGGCCGAACATCATCAGTGACGGCCACCACCAGCGGTCCACGGCGTCCTGGGCCATGGCGTGCTGCTCGGGCGTGCCCTTGCTGAGGGCCAGCAGCAGCTCATAGCCCTGGCGCTGGTGGAAGGACTCCTCCTTGCAGATCCGCACCATCGCGCGGGCGTACGGACCGTAGGAGCAGCGGCACAGGGGGACCTGGTTGGTGATCGCGGCGCCGTCCACCAGCCAGCCGATCGCACCGACGTCGGCCCAGGTCAGGGTCGGGTAATTGAAGATCGAGGAGTACTTCTGGCGGCCGGTGTGCAGTTTGTCGAGCAGTTCGTCGCGGCCGGTGCCGAGGGTCTCCGCCGCGCTGTACAGGTACAGGCCGTGGCCGGCCTCGTCCTGGACCTTGGCCATCAGGATCGCCTTGCGGCGCAGCGAGGGCGCGCGGGTGATCCAGTTGGCCTCCGGCTGCATGCCGATGATCTCGGAGTGCGCGTGCTGGGCGATCTGCCGGACCAGGGTCGCGCGGTAGGCGTCGGGCATCCAGTCGCGCGGTTCGATGCGCTCGTCGGCGGCCACGGCCACGTCGAAGGCGTGCTGATAGGCCGCCGTGTCGACGGTGTCCGGCGCGCCGTCCGCCGGTGTTCCGGCCGTGCGCTGCGCGGCTGCTGTGGCCATGCGGTCCCCCTGACCTCGGGCTCTGCGGTGAGCACTGTCCGTTCGCTTCGTCCCGACCGATCGTTCGGTCCATGCGCATCCATGGTGTGCCGGGCCGCCACGGGGTGTCAACCGCTGTGGAAAACTCGGCGGAGCAGCCTGTGGACAGGGCCCCGAGCGGGCCGGAGGCACGCCGGGCGGCCGGCGTGCGGCCCCCGGGCGGCCGGGCGGCGAGGGCCCCGGGCCGTGCCGCGTGGCGAGGACCACCTCCGTCGGCCCGTACCCGGGGCTGCGCCCGGTGCCCGGGGCTGAGTACCGTTCCGTGCGAGCGCCCCGACGTGGCGCTCGGGAAGCCTGCGGCGCCCGCGACGGCGCCGCGCCACCGGGCCGTCCCGCTCGGCCGAGCCGCTGAGGCGGACGGCCGGGCCGAACGACCGAGCTGAACGACCGAGCTGAACGACGAGCTGACCGTATGAGCCGAGACGGGGGACGGGACGGAATGGACGCGTACGACGAGGACTCGCGGGGCCCACAGGCCCTCGACGGGTCGGCCGGGACGCGTCTCCCGGAAGAACCCCCGGAGCGCGCGGGGGGCCCGGAGCGCCCCGAGAGCCCGGAGCGCCCGGAGTGCCCGGAGTCGGATCCGCCGTCCCCGCCCCGCGCCGGCGTCGCCGCGCTCTCCCCCCGCTACCAGATCGCCGCGGCGCTGGCCCTCGCCGTCGTCGGCGTCGCCGGCTGTGTGCACCTGCTGATGGTGTTCCTCAGCCTGGCGCCCGCGAACACGGTGACGAAACAGCACGGCCAGGCGGTACAGGACTGGGTCTATCCGGAGTTCGAGCAGAACTGGAAGCTGTTCGCCCCCAACCCCCTCCAGCAGAACATCGCCGTACAGGTCCGCGCCGAGGTGCGGATGCGTGACGGCGGCCTGCGCACCACCGGGTGGACCGACCTGTCCGCCCAGGACGGCGCCGCCATCGACGGCAACCTGGTGCCCAGCCACACCCAGCAGAACGAGCTGCGCCGGGCCTGGGACTTCTTCGCCTCCACGCACGGTGCCGACAACCGTCCCGTGGGCATGCGCGGCTCGCTGTCCGAGCAGTACCTGCGCCGCATCGTGGTGATGCGCCTGTACCGGGACGATCCGACGAGCCGAGGAGGCGTGATCCAGCGCGTGCAGGTCCGTTCCAGCACCACCAATGTGCGGCCGCCGTCGTGGAGCCGTGAGCAGATCTCCGTCAAGCCGGTCTACCGCCTGCTGCCCTGGTGGTCCCTCACGTCCGACGAGGCCGCGGGAGGTGTGCGGTGAACGGTCCCTCCCTCCCCTTGTCCCGCGGTATCGCGCGGGTGACCGAGGCGGCCCTCGGGCCGTACCAGAGCGCCGTCATACGGATCGGCTTCGCCGGTACCTGGCTGCTGTTCCTGCTGCGTGAGTTCCCCCACCGCCAGGAGCTGTACGGTCCCTCCGGGCCGTGGGGCTGGAACCTCGCCAAGGAGCTGACCGGCGACAACCACGCCTTCACGGCGCTGCTGTGGTCCGACGGACAGCTCTGGTTCGAGTGCTGCTACGCGCTGGCCGTCCTCGCCGCCGCGGCCCTGATGCTCGGCTGGCGCACCCGGACCGCCTCCGTGCTGTTCATGGTCGGCGTGCTGTCGCTGCAGAACCGCAGCGTCTTCGTCGGCGACGGCGGCGACAACGTTCTGCACCTGATGTCCATCTACCTGGTCTTCACGCGCTGCGGACAGGTGTGGTCCCTCGACGCCCGCCGCGCGGCACGCGACGCCGCGGCACGCGCGCGTGGGGCACACGTGCCCGCCGACCGGACGGGGCCGGTGCTGTGGGCGGTGCTCGGCCTGGCTCTCGGCACGGCGACCCTGACCGGGCGGTTCGACGGCGACTGGCTGGTCCCGACGCTGCTGTGGACGTCCTGGGCGGCCCTCGGCCTGTGGTGGGCCGTCGGACGCCGGGAGGCCTGGCGCGAGCCCCGGACCCTGCTGGACGTGCTCGCCAACGTCCTGCACAACGGAGCCCTGGTCGTGATCATGGCCGAGGCGTGCCTGATCTACGCCACGGCCGGCTGGTACAAGATCCAGGGCTCGCGCTGGCAGGACGGCACCGCGGTCTACTACCCGCTGCACCTGGACTACTTCTCCCCCTGGCCCGGACTCGCCGACCTCATGTCCTCCAGCGGCACGATCATGTTGATCGTGGCCTACGGCACGGTCATGGTGCAGGTCGCCTTCCCGTTCACCCTGTTCAACCGGCGGGTGAAGAACGTCCTGCTGGTGCTGATGATGACCGAGCACGCGGTGATCGCGGTCGTCCTCGGCCTGCCGTTCTTCTCGCTGGCGATGATCGCCGCCGACGCGGTCTTCCTGCCGACGTCCTTCCTGCGCCGGCTCGGCGATCTGTCGGCACGCGCGCGGGGACGGCTCGCCCGGCACCCCGGCCGTACGGTCCCGGCGCCGCGCTCCCCGGAGGAGAGCACGGCCGACCACGTAGGGTTCACCGCATGACCGACCCGCTGAGCGGCTGGCGTGCGCACGCGGAGGGGGCCGTCTTGCTCGACGGCTTCCACGCCCTGAAGCACGCGCTGCGCTTCGGCGCCGAGGTGCCGTTCGCCGTCACCACCGACCGGGCGGCCGCACTGGCCCTCGCCGAGGAGCTGGCCGGGGACGTACACGCCACTCTGGACGACCTGCTGACGGAGGTGTCCGAGCAGGAGTACGCCACCCTCGTGCCGCGCCCCCATCCGACCGGCGTGGCCGCCCTCGCGGTACGGCCGTCCCGCGAGGCCGGTCTGCGCGCGCTCGCCCGTACGCCCCGCACCGCCCCCGTCGTGGTCCTGGACAACCCGCGCAACCTGGGCAACGCCGGCGCCGTGATCCGGCTGGCGGCCGGCTTCGGGGCGACCGGCGTGGTCACCACGGGCACGCTCGACCCCTGGCATCCCACAGTGGTACGCGGCGGCGCGGGCCTGCACTTCGCCACCGCCGTGGAACGCCTCGCTGTCGCCGAGCTGCCCGCCGGACCGCTGTTCGCCCTTGATCCGGAGGGCGAGGACATCCGCGGCGTCCGGCTGCCCGACGACGCCGTGCTGGCCTTCGGCTCGGAACGCACCGGCCTGTCGGCACAGCTGCGCGCCCGCGCCGACCATCTGCTGGCACTGCCGATGCGCCCCCAGGTCTCCAGCTACAACCTGGCCACCAGCGTGGCGATGGCGCTCTACCACTGGAGCGCGACCGGGGGCGCACCCGCCGCCCAGGGTCCTTGCGGGAGGACCCTGGGGCCTCTCCGGAACCCCTAGGCCTCCCGTCGCACCTCCACCATCCGGAAGCGGTTGGCCACGAACGCGCTGTCGGTGAGGGCCGCGTTCGCCGCCGGGTTGCCGCCCGAGCCGTGGAAGTCGGAGAAGGCGGCCGTCTGGTTGACGTAGACCCCGCCGGTGAGGTTCAGGGAGAGCTGGGCGGCCTCCTCCAGGCAGACCTCCTCGACGGCCCGTTCGGTCCCGGCGTCCGTGGTGTACGCGCCGACCGTCATCGCGCCCTTCTCCCGGACCGTACGGCGCAGCAACTCCACCGCGTCCGTCACCGAGTCGACGGCGACCGCGAAGGAGACCGGGCCGAAGCACTCGCTCATGTAGGCGGCCTCGGCGTCCGGCTTGGCGCCGTCCAGCTTGACGATGACGGGGGTGCGGACCACCGCGTCCGGGAACTCCGGGTTGGTGATCTCGCGGGAGGCCAGGGCGACCTCGCCGAGACCGGCCGCGGCCTCCAGGCGCGCCTTGACGTCCGGATTGACGATCGCGCCCAGCAGGGCGTTCGCGCGCGCGTCGTCGCCGAGCAGGCCGTCGACCGCGCGGGCGAGGTCGGCGGTGACCTCGTCGAAGGTCTTGGGGCCCTGGTCGGTGCCGATGCCGTCGCGGGGGACGAGCAGGTTCTGCGGGGTCGTGCACATCTGGCCGCTGTACAGCGACAGGGAGAACGCCAGGTTGGACAGCATGCCCTTGTAGTCGTCCGTGGAGTGCACGAGCACCGTGTTGACGCCGGCCTTCTCCGTGTAGACCTGCGCCTGGCGGGCATTGGCCTCCAGCCAGTCACCGAAGGACGTCGAACCGGTGTAGTCGATGATCCGGATCTCGGGGCGGGTGGCGAGGGTCTTGGCGATGCCCTCGCCGGGGCGCTCGGCGGCCAGGGCCACCAGGTTCGGGTCGAAGCCGGCCGCGGCCAGCACGTCCCGGGCGGCCTGGACGGTCAGCGCGAGCGGCAGCACCGCGCGCGGGTGCGGCTTGACCAGGACCGCGTTGCCGGTGGCCAGGGAGGCGAACAGGCCCGGGTAGCCGTTCCAGGTCGGGAAGGTGTTGCAGCCGATGACCAGGGCGGTGCCGCGCGGGACGGGTGTGAACCGCTTGGTGAGGGTCAGCGGGTCGCGCTTGCCCTGCGGCTTGGTCCACTCCGCCGTCCCGGGCGTGCGGACCTGCTCCGCGTACGCGTAGGCGACCGCTTCCAGGCCGCGGTCCTGGGCGTGCGGGCCGCCGGCCTGGAACGCCATCATGAACGCCTGTCCGCTGGTGTGCATGACGGCGTGCGCGAACTCGTGCGTCCGGTCGCTGATCCGCTTCAGGATCTCCAGGCAGACCACCGCCCGGGTCTCCGGCCCCGCGTCCCGCCAGGCCCGCTGCCCGGCCCGCATCGCCGGAAGCAGCACGTCGACGTCCGCGTGCGGGTACGTCACGCCCAGCTCGACGCCGTACGGCGAGACCTCGCCGCCCACCCAGTCGTCCGTGCCGGGCTGGCCCAGGTCGATCCGGCTGCCCAGCAGGGCGTCGAAGGCGGCCTTGCCCGCCGCCGCGTCCAGGCTGCCGTTCTCGCCGTAGGCCTTCGGGTGCTCGGGGTGCGGGGACCAGTACGCGCGCGTACGGATCGCTTCGAGTGCCTGGTCCAGGGTGGGCCGATGCTTCTCGATCAGCTCGTGCGCGGTCAGTTCGGCGGCCATGCGGGACCAACTCCTCGTCTGGAGAGCTCTTCGTCGAGTCCGTGACCTGGGCAGGGGCTGCCAGTCAGAGATAGAGTAACCGAACGATCGGTCGGGACAAGGGGGTCCGGCGCATCTGTGGAAAACGCCGTGCGGGAGGATCGCGCACATGACAGCACTCGACCTCAGCAGCCCCGTGGCCGTCGTCGGCACCGGCACCATGGGTCAGGGAATCGCCCAGGTCGCGCTGGTCGCCGGCCATCCCGTGCGGCTGTACGACGCCGTTCCCGGGCGGGCCCGGGACGCGGCCGGAGCGATCGGCGCCCGCCTCGACCGGCTCGTGGAGAAGGGCCGGCTCGCCGCTGACGACCGGGACGCGGCCCGTGCCCGCCTCAGGCCCGCGGACGGCCTCGCGGAGCTGGCCGACTGTGCCCTGGTCGTGGAGGCCGTCCTGGAGCGGCTGGACGTCAAGCAGGAACTCTTCGGCCGGCTGGAGGAGATCGTCGCCGAGGACTGCCTGCTCGCCACCAACACCTCCTCGCTGTCGGTGACGGCCATCGGCGGCCCGCTGCGCCACCCGGGCCGTCTCGTCGGCCTGCACTTCTTCAACCCGGCGCCGCTGCTGCCGCTGGTCGAGGTGGTCTCCGGGTTCGCCACCGACGTCACGTCGGCCACGCGCGCGTACGAGACGGCCCGTGTCTGGGGCAAGACACCGGTGGCCTGCGCGGACACCCCCGGCTTCATCGTCAACCGCATCGCCCGCCCCTTCTACGCCGAGGCGTTCGCCGTCTACGAGGCGCAGGCCGCCGACCCGGCGACCATCGACGCGGTCCTGCGCGAGTGCGGCGGCTTCAGGATGGGCGCCTTCGAACTGACCGACCTGATCGGCCAGGACGTCAACGAGTCCGTCACCCACTCCGTGTGGCAGTCCTTCTTCCAGGACGTGCGCTTCACCCCCTCCCTGGCCCAGCGGCGGCTGGTGGAGTCGGGCCGGCTCGGCCGCAAGAGCGGGCGCGGCTGGTACGACCACGCCGACGGCGCCGACCGGCCCGAGCCGCACACCGCCGACAAGGAGCAGCCGCCCGCCTACGTGGTCGCCGAGGGCGACCTGGGCCCGGCGGCCGGGCTGCTCACCCTGGTCCGCGAGGCGGGCATCCAGGTCCGCGAGGAGGACGAGGACAACGGCTCCCGGCTGGTGCTGCCCAGCGGCGGCCACCTGGTCCTCGCCGACGGCCAGACCTCCGCGGAGTTCCGGGACGTCGTCCACTTCGACCTCGCCCTGGACTACCGCACGGCCACCCGGATCGCCCTGTCCGCCTCCCAGGACACCTCGCCGCACACCCTCGCCGAGGCGACCGGGCTGTTCCAGGCCCTCGGCAAGGAGGTCAGCGTCATCGGGGACGTCCCCGGCATGATCGTCGCCCGCACGGTCGCCCGGATCATCGACCTCGCCCACGACGCCGTCGCCAAGGGCGTGGCCACCGAGGAGGACATCGACACCGCGATGCGCCTGGGCGTCAACTACCCGCTCGGCCCATTCGAATGGGACCGCCGGCTCGGCCGCGAGTTCGCCTTCGACATCCTGGACGAGATGCACGAGCGTGACCCCTCCGGACGCTACGCGCCCTCCCTCGCGCTCTACCGCCACGCGTACGCCATCGACAAGCGGGAGGGCTCCGTATGACCACCGCCAGACGCGACACCTACACGCCCGAGACGCTGCTCTCCGTCGCCGTGCGGGTCTTCAACGAGCGCGGTTACGACGGCACCTCCATGGAGCACCTGTCCAAGGCGGCCGGCATCTCCAAGTCGTCGATCTACCACCACGTCAGCGGCAAGGAGGAGTTGCTGCGCCGGGCCGTCAGCCGTGCCCTGGACGGCCTGTTCGCCACCCTGGACGAGGAGCACGCGCGCGTGGGGCGGCCCGCCGACCGGCTGGAGCACGTCGTGCGCCGCATGGTCGAGGTGCTCATAGCCGAACTGCCCTACGTGACGCTGCTGCTGCGGGTGCGCGGCAACACCGAGACCGAGCGGTGGGCGCTGGAGCGCCGCCGCGACTTCGACCACCGCGTCGCCGAGCTGCTGAAGGCGGCGGCGGCCGAGGGTGACGTGCGCGGTGACGTGGAGGTCCGCCTGGCCACCCGGCTGGTCTTCGGCATGATCAACTCCATCGTGGAGTGGTACCGGCCGGACGCGCGGGGCGCGAGCGGCCGGGAGGTGGCCGACGCCGTCGTCCGGCTGGTCTTCTCGGGGCTGCGCGAGGCCTGACCTCAGGTGTCCGGCTCCAGGTCCTCCTCCTCGAACACCAGCAGCGTGCGGGTGCTGAGCACCTCGGGGATCGCCTGGAGCCGCGTCAGCACCAGCTCGCGCAGCGCCCTGTTGTCGGGTGTGTGCACCAGCAGCAGCACATCGAAGTCGCCGCCCACCAGGGCGATGTGCGAGGCGCCGGGCAGCAGCCTGAGCCGTTCGCGGACCGTGCGCCAGCTGTTCTGCACGATCTTCAGCGTGATGTACGCGGAGGTGCCGTGGCCCGCCCGCTCGTGGTCCACCCGGGCGCTGAAGCCGCGGATCACCCCGTCCTCGACGAGCCGGTTGATACGCGCGTAGGCGTTGGCGCGCGAGACGTGGACGCGTTCGGCGACGGACCGTATCGAGGCCCGGCCGTCCGCCTGCAGGATCCTGAGGATGTCCTGGTCGATGGCGTCCAGCGGACGCGGCGGCGCAAGCGTGACACGTTCCTGCGGCTCTTCGGCCATTTGTTCAGGCTCCATGTCCCCCCGCTCCCTCGCCGTGGACGTCCTGCGTTCATTCCAGGCTGTGCAGAACCGTTTGTCCACAGCCTGGAGGGGCCTGTAGCCAAAATGTGCCGGCGACCGAACAATCGGTAGGTGAGACGGGTCACAGCCGACTCGTCTCCCGTAGCCGCTCCCACGAGGAGGTGCCGTCATGACGGTTCTGGAGCAGCGGGGCGCGTACCGGCCATCGCCGCCGCCCGCCTGGCAGCCCCGTATGGACCCCGCGCCGCTGCTGCCCGACGCCGAGCCCTACCGCGTCCTCGGCACCGAGTCGGCCGCGAAGGCCGACCCCGGCCTGCTGCGCCGGCTGTACGCCGAGCTGGTGCGCGGGCGCCGGTACAACACGCAGGCCACCGCCCTGACCAAGCAGGGCCGGCTCGCCGTCTACCCGTCCAGCACCGGCCAGGAGGCCTGCGAGGTCGCCGCCGCCCTGGCGCTTCAGGAGCGCGACTGGCTCTTCCCCAGCTACCGCGACACGCTCGCCGTCGTCGCCCGGGGGGTGGACCCGGTCGAGGTGCTCACCCTGCTGCGCGGCGACTGGCACAACGGCTACGACCCCTACGCCCACCGGGTGGCCCCCCTCAGCACCCCGCTGGCCACCCAGCTGCCGCACGCCGTCGGCCTCGCCCACGCCGCCCGCCTCAAGGGCGACGACGTGGTCGCGCTCGCCATGGTCGGCGACGGCGGCACCAGCGAGGGCGACTTCCACGAGGCACTGAACTTCGCCGCCGTCTGGCAGGCGCCGGTCGTCTTCCTGGTGCAGAACAACGGCTTCGCCATCTCCGTCCCGCTCGCCAAGCAGACCGCCGCGCCCTCCCTGGCGCACAAGGCCGTCGGCTACGGCATGCCGGGCCGGCTGGTCGACGGCAACGACGCCGCGGCCGTGCACGAGGTCCTCGCCGACGCCGTACGGCACGCGCGCGCGGGCGGCGGACCCACCCTGGTCGAGGCGGTGACGTACCGCATCGACGCCCACACCAACGCCGACGACGCCACCCGGTACCGGGGCGACGCCGAGGTCGAAGCCTGGCGCGCCCACGACCCGGTCGAGCTGCTGGAACGCGAACTGACCACGCGCGGGCTGCTGGACGAGGCCGGTGTGGAGGCCGTCCGGCAGGACGCCGAGACGATGGCCGCCTCCTTGCGGGAGCGCATGAACCGGGACCCCGAACTCGACCCGATGGACCTCTTCGACCACGTCTACGCCGAGACGACGGCGCAACTGCGCGAGCAGCGCGCCCTGTTGCGGGCCGAGCTGGAGGCCGGGCAGGAGCAGCACGGCGAGCACGGCGAGGAGCCCGGCGCGCGGGAAGGCGGCGCCCGATGACGACCGTCGCCGTCAAGCCCGCCACCATGGCGCAGGCCCTCACGCGCGCGATGCGCGACGCGCTGGCCGCCGACCCCACCGTGCACGTCATGGGCGAGGACGTCGGCACCCTCGGCGGTGTCTTCCGCGTCACCGACGGCCTCGCCAAGGAGTTCGGCGAGGACCGCTGCACCGACACCCCGCTCGCCGAGGCCGGCATCCTCGGCACCGCCGTCGGCATGGCCATGTACGGCCTGCGGCCCGTGGTGGAGATGCAGTTCGACGCCTTCGCCTACCCGGCGTTCGAGCAGCTGATCAGCCATGTCTCCCGGATGCGCAACCGCACCCGCGGCAGGATGCCCCTGCCGATCACCGTGCGCGTCCCCTACGGCGGCGGCATCGGCGGCGTCGAGCACCACAGCGACTCCTCCGAGGCCTACTACATGGCGACCCCGGGGCTCCATGTCGTCACCCCGGCCACCGTCTCCGACGCCTACGGACTGCTGCGCCAGGCCATCGCCTCCGACGACCCGGTCGTCTTCCTGGAGCCCAAGCGGCTGTACTGGTCGAAGGACACCTGGAACCCCGAGCGGCCGACGGAGGTCGAGCCCATCGGCCGGGCCGTGGTGCGCCGCTCCGGCCGCAGCGCCACCCTCGTCACCTACGGTCCCTCGCTGCCGGTCTGCCTGGAGGCCGCCGAGGCCGCCCGGGCGGAGGGCTGGGACCTGGAGGTCGTCGACCTGCGCTCCCTGGTGCCG
Organism: Streptomyces sp. NPDC042638; assembly: GCF_040647235.1. Taxonomy (NCBI): domain Bacteria; kingdom Bacillati; phylum Actinomycetota; class Actinomycetes; order Kitasatosporales; family Streptomycetaceae; genus Streptomyces; species Streptomyces sp. NPDC042638. The sequence goes on along the minus strand of NZ_JBEZBT010000007.1, from coordinate 105,464 downwards.
TTCGACGACGAGACGGTCTGCGCGGCCGTGCGGCGCACCGGCCGCGCGGTCGTCGTGCACGAGTCCACCGGGTTCGGCGGGCCGGGCGGCGAGATCGCGGCCCGGATCACCGAGCGCTGCTTCCACCACCTGGAGGCGCCGGTGCTGCGTGTCGCCGGGTTCGACATCCCGTATCCGCCGCCCATGCTGGAGCGGCACCACCTGCCCGGCGTCGACCGCATCCTGGACGCCGTGGCCCGGCTGCAGTGGGAGGCCGAGGGCTGATGGCTCAGGTGCTGGAGTTCAAGCTGCCCGACCTCGGGGAGGGACTCACCGAGGCGGAGATCGTCCGCTGGCTGGTCCAGGTCGGTGACGTGGTCACCGTCGACCAGCCGGTGGTCGAGGTCGAGACGGCCAAGGCGATGGTCGAGGTGCCCTGCCCCTACGGCGGCGTGGTCACCGCGCGCTTCGGCGAGGAGGGCACCGAACTGCCCGTCGGCTCTCCGCTCCTGACGGTCGCCGTGGGCGAACCGGCGGCGGAGCCGGAAGGCTCGGGCAACGTCCTGGTGGGCTACGGCACCCAGGCCCCGGCGGCACGCCGGCGCCGGGTCCGGGCGGCCACGACCGCAGCCGACGGGCGGGCGCGGCCCACCGGGAGGGCGGGTACGGCCACCGGCAACGGGCAGGCCCCGAAACCCGGCATCACCGCGACGGCACCCCCCACGCGCGGGACCGCACCGGCCACGGCGCGGACACCCGCGGCCCCGCCGGTGTCCGCGGCCGTGCCGGTGTCCGCGGCCGTGCCGGCCGAGGGCCCGGTCCCCGTGATCTCCCCCCTCGTGCGCAAGCTCGCCCGGGACAACGGCGTGGACCTGCGGCGGCTGACCGGCTCCGGACCGGACGGGCTCATCGTGCGCGCGGACGTCGAGGACGCGCTGCGGACCGGCACCGCGCCCGCCCGCACGGCCGGCGACCGGGCCGTACCGGCCGCCGCGGTCGCCCCACGTGCCGAGGGCGAGGTCCGGATCCCGCTCAAGGGCCTCCGCGGTGCCGTCGCCGACAAGCTCTCCCGCAGCCGCCGGGAGATCCCGGACGCGACCTGCTGGGTCGACGCCGACGCGACCGAGCTCATGCGCTCCCGGACCGCGATCAACGCCGCGGGAGGCCCGAAGATCTCCCTCCTGGCGCTGCTCGCCCGCATCTGCACGGCCGCCCTGGCCCGGTTTCCCGAGCTGAACTCCTACGTCGACACCGAGGCTCGCGAGATCGTCCAGCTCGGCCACGTCCACCTCGGGTTCGCCGCGCAGACCGAACGCGGGCTGGTCGTGCCGGTCGTCCGGGACGCCCACGCGCGCCACGCCGAATCCCTGACCGCCGAGTTCGCCCGGCTCACCGAGGCCGCCCGCACGGGCACGCTGACCCCCGCGGAACTCACCGGCGGAACCTTCACGCTGAACAACTACGGCGTGTTCGGCGTCGACGGCTCCACCCCGATCGTCAACCACCCCGAGGCGGCCATGCTGGGCGTCGGCCGCATCGTCCCCAAGCCGTGGGTGCACGAGGGCGAGCTGGCCGTCCGCCAGGTCGTACAGCTCTCGCTCACCTTCGACCACCGGGTGTGCGACGGGGGCACGGCGGGCGGCTTCCTGCGCTATGTGGCGGACTGCGTGGAACAGCCGGCGGTGCTGTTGCGCACGCTGTGAGAGACGCGCGGGCGCACGCCGTGGCGTCCGACAGGTCCGCAAGGAGGGGCCGGCAGGACATACTCGGGGGGTGACCGAGACCGCACCCGCCGTTTTCGGGGCGCCCGCGCCGTACGACGCCGTCGTGCTGGCCGGCGGCGCCGCCCGGCGGCTCGGCGGGGCCGACAAACCCGGGCTCCGGGTCGGGGGCCGCGCGCTGCTCGACCGGGTGCTCACGGCCTGCGCGGACGCCCGGACGACCGTCGTCGTGGCCGCTCCCCGGCCCACCGTCCGGCCGGTGCGCTGGGCGCGCGAGGAGCCGCCCGGCGGCGGACCGGTCGCCGCGCTGGAGGCCGGCCTGCGGTGCGCCACCGCAGGCCACACCGTCGTGCTCTCCGCCGACCTGCCCTTCCTCGAAGGGGACACGGTGGGAAGGCTGCTGACCGCCCTTCAGGACAGCGGTGCCGACGGCGCGCTGCTCACCGACGCCGACGGCCGGGACCAGCCGCTCGTGGCCGCCTACCGCACCGCGGCCCTGCGCCACGGCCTGACCGCCCTCGCCGCCACGCACGGCGGCCTGACCGGCCTTCCCCTGCGCCGGCTGACCGGCGCCCTGCGTCTCACCCGCGTTCCGGACCCACTCGCGTCGTTCGACTGCGACACCTGGGACGACATCGCCAACGCCAGGGCACGGATCAGGGAGCATGGGTACGTGTTGGATGAATGGATCTCCGCAGTCAAGGACGAACTGGGTATCGACCTGGACGTCGACACCGGCGTCCTGCTCGACCTGGCCCGTGACGCCGCACACGGCGTGGCCCGCCCCGCCGCGCCGCTGACGACCTTCCTCGTCGGCTACGCGGCGGCGAAGGGCAAGGGCGACCCCGAGGCCGTCGCCGAGGCCGCCCGCAGGATCGCCGCACTCGCCCTCCGCTGGGAAGAGGAGAGCGACGGCGGCAAAAACGAGAACAAGGGGGGCCCGAGCGCCCCGGACGCCGGATGACCGCCCCCGGCACCCGGGCGCAGACGCCCGCCGAGGACACGGACGACCTCGACGTCGAGGAGGCCCTGGCGCTGGTGAGAGAAGGCCCCCGGGAGAACCGGGACGACGGCGCGGACGACGGCACGGGCCGGCCGCCCGGGCCGCCCCCGCAGCCCTCCGGTGAACGGCCCGCCGAGCGGCACAGGGCCGTTCCCTGGCCCCGGGCCCGGGAGACCGCCGCCCGGGCCGCGCGGACCCAGGGCCCGAAGGGCACGGGCGGCGCCCGACGCGTCCCCGTCTCCGTGCCCCTCGCCGACGCCCTCGGACTGGTCCTGGCCGCCGCCCTCGACGCGCTCACCGACCTGCCCTCCTTCGACACCTCCGCGATGGACGGCTGGGCGGTCGCCGGGCCCGGCCCCTGGCAGGTACGGGACGAGGGGGTGCTCGCCGGACACGCGCAGCCCGAACCGCTCACCGACGGCGAGGCCGTGCGTATCGCCACCGGCGCCCGGATCCCCGCCGACACCACCGCCGTCCTGCGCACCGAACACGGCCGGATCGACGCCCAGGGGCGGCTGCACACCACCCGCGAGATGCTCCACGGCCAGGACATCCGGCCCCGCGGCCAGGAGTGCCGCATCGGCGACCAGTTGCTGCCCGTGGGCACCCTGGTCACTCCCGCCGTCCTGGGCCTCGCTGCGGCGGCCGGCTACGACACGGTCACCGTCGTCCCGCGTCCCCGTGCCGAAGTCCTCGTCCTCGGCGACGAGTTGCTGACCGAGGGCCTGCCGCACGACGGGCTGATCAGGGACGCGCTCGGCCCCATGCTGCCCTCCTGGCTGCGCGCGCTCGGGGCAGAGGTCATCGCGGTCCGCCGGATCGGCGACGACGCCCAGGCGCTCCGCAAGGCGGTCACCGGGTCCAAGGCCGACCTGATCATCACCACGGGCGGCACCGCGGCCGGGCCCGTCGACCACGTCCACCCGATCCTGGAACGCATCGGCGCCGAACTCCTCGTCGACGGCGTCAAGGTGCGCCCCGGCCATCCCATGCTGCTGGCCCGCACCAAGGACCACCAGCACCTCGTCGGCCTGCCCGGCAACCCCCTCGCGGCCGTATCCGGCCTGCTCACGCTCGCCGAACCGCTCCTTCGTACCCTCGCCGCCCGCCCCGCCCCCGAGCCGTACAGGCTGCCGCTCAGGGAGGCGGTGCAGGGGCACCCGTACGACACCCGGCTGATCCCCGTGGTGCTGCGCGGGGACCATGCCGTGCCGCTGCACTACAACGGCCCGGCCATGCTCCGGGGCATCGCCGCCGCCGACGGGCTGGCCGTCGTACCTCCGGGCGGGGCCCGGCAGGGTGAGGAGGCGGAAGTGCTGGACCTGCCGTGGGCCGCGGCCGGGATCGGGGTGTGTTTCACGTGAAACTTCCGGGTCACGACGCCATCGCCCGCCAAGCGGGCGAACACCTGGTGACCCAACGGGTGAAACTCCCGAGAAAAGTGGTGGAGCGCCCGATCCGCCAGGTCGTCCAGCGGCTGATCATGGCCCTGGTGGTGCTGGTCGCCACCGCGTTCGTCGTCTACGTCGACCACGACGGCTACCACGACAACTCCGACGGCTCCGTCGACCTGCTCGACGCCTTCTACTACGCGACCGTCACCCTCTCCACCACCGGTTACGGCGACATCACCCCGGTCAGCGACGGTGCCCGGCTCACCAACATCTTCGTCATCACGCCCCTGCGCGTGCTGTTCCTGATCATCCTCGTCGGCACCACGCTGGAGGTCCTCACCGAGCGCACCCGTGAGGAATGGCGCCTGAACCGCTGGAGGTCCACCTTGCGTGACCACACCGTCGTCATCGGCTTCGGCACGAAGGGGCGGTCGGCCATCCAGACCGTCTGCGCCACCGGGCTGAGGAAGGAGCAGGTGGTCGTCGTCGACCCCAGCTCCAAGGCGGTCGACGCGGCGACCGCGGAGGGGTACGCGGGGGTCATGGGCGATGCCACCCGCAGCGAGGTGCTCAAGCGCGCCGAGGTCCACAAGGCCCGGCAGATCATCATCGCCCCGCAGCGCGACGACACCTCGGTCCTCGTCACCCTGACCGCCCGCCAGCTCAACCGCAGCGCCAAGATCGTGGCCGCCGTCCGCGAGGAGGAGAACGCCCCGCTGCTCAAACAGTCCGGCGCCGACGCCGTCATCACCAGCTCCGGCGCGGCCGGCCGGCTGCTCGGACTGTCCGTGCTCAGCCCGGCCGCCGGCATGGTGATGGAGGACCTCATCCAGCAGGGCAGCGGCCTGGACCTGGTCGAGCGCCCGGTCGTCCGTGGTGAGGCGGGCAAGAGGCCGCGTGAGACCGACGACCTCGTGGTGAGCGTCGTCCGCGGACACCGGGTGCTCGGCTACGACGATCCGGCCATCGGCACCCTCCAGCTGACCGACCGGCTCATCACCATCGTCCGGGCCGGCCCGGACGCCCGGGTGACCCCGGACACCCGCCCCCTGCCGCACGAGTGACGGGACCGGTGGGGAGTAGCGTCATCGGCATGCATGCGATCACGATTCCCGAACCTGGTGGACCGGAGGCACTGGTGTGGGACGAGGTCCTCGATCCGGTGCCCGGCGAGGGCGAGGTGCTGGTCGAGGTGGTGGCCAGCGCCGTCAACCGCGCCGACATCCTGCAGCGTCAGGGCTTCTACAACCCGCCGCCCGGCGCCTCTCCCTACCCCGGCCTCGAATGCTCCGGCAGGATCGCCGCGCTCGGCCCCGGTGTCTCCGGCTGGGCCGTCGGCGACGAGGTGTGCGCGCTGCTCGCGGGCGGCGGCTACGCCGAGAAGGTGGCCGTACCGGCCGGGCAGCTGCTGCCCGTGCCCGAGGGTGTCGATCTCACCCGGGCGGCGGCGCTGCCCGAGGTGGTCTGCACGGTCTGGTCCAACGTGTTCATGATCTCCCACCTGCGTCCGGGTGAACGGCTGCTGGTGCACGGCGGCTCCAGCGGCATCGGCACGATGGCGATCCAGCTCGCCAAGGCCGTCGGCGCCGAGGTCGCGGTGACCGCCGGCACCAAGGAGAAGCTGGACTGCTGCGCCGAGCTGGGCGCGGACGTGCTCATCAACTACCGCGAGCAGGACTTCGTCGCCGAGATCAGGCAGGCCAGCGACGGTGCGGGTGCCGACGTCATCCTCGACAACATGGGCGCCAAGTACCTGGACCGCAACGTCCAGGCCCTCGCCGTCAACGGGCGGCTCGCGATCATCGGCTTGCAGGGCGGTGCGAAGGGGGAGCTGAACATCGGCGCGCTGCTCAACAAGCGGGCCGCGATCAGTGCGACCTCGCTGCGCGCCCGGCCGCTGAGCGAGAAGGCGGCCATCGTCGCCGCCGTGCGCGAGCACGTGTGGCCCCTGATCGCCGCAGGGCAGGTCCGCCCGGTGGTGGACCGTGAGCTGCCGATGCAGGAGGCGGCAGAGGCCCACCGCCTGGTGGAGGAGAGCGGTCACATCGGGAAGGTGCTGCTGGTGGCGCCGTAGCGGCTGGGCCGGTGCCGGGCGGTCAGTTCCTGCGCAGTCGCAGGCCCAGGAGCGCCAGCCCCAGGCCCAGGCCTATGAGGACCAGGCCGCTGCCCAGCGGGAGGATCCGCAGGACCGGCTCCGCGGGGGCCTCGCCCTGCTGGGCCGCCTGCTGGGTGTCGGACTGCGGCGCAGGCGTGGCGGGGTCGAGTCCGGATTCCGCGGGCGACTGGGAGGCGGCCGGCAGGTTCGTGGTCTCCGGCTCCGCCGGCTGTGCGGCGGGAGTGGCTGTGGCCAGGTCGTCGTCGCCCTCCACCTCGGTCGCGAGCCCGTCCGCCCGGCCCGGCCGCATCCGCCCCTCACCGGGCCTGCTGCCCGCCCGGGACGGTGACGCGGAGGTGAGGGAGAGGTAGGGGCGCACCGACGCCGAGGCGGAGTCGGACGGCACGGGCACGGGCGAGTCGTGGTGCGCCGGACCTGCGGAGGCGGACGGCTCCGGGCTCGGGCCGTCGTCGCCCGGCCGTTCCCGCTCCGGGTGCCCGCGGACCGGGGCGGGGTGCCGGGGCGGGGAGTGGTCCGGGGACGCGTGCCGCGTCGGCGCCGGCTGCTCCTCCCCGTGTCCCCTGGCGGACGCGCGGGCGGGGCCCGGCTCGGCGGTGTACGCGGCTGTGCTGCCGTACGCGGCGGCGGCGCCGTACACCGGCACGGCCGTCGCCGTCAGGACGACCAGCAGCCGCAGACAGCGGAGCGTGAGTCGCTGGCGTGGAGTCACGTCGGTGACCTCCCGGAACCCAGGTGCCATGACCTACGGATAACCAACGGAAACAAGCCTCACATTGAGCGCTTGATGGGGCATTTCGGATTGAGCCGACAGGTCTAAACGGTGGATCAACGCCACGAGGGGGCACCACGGTGATGAGCTGTCCGCGTGCGAGAGAATGGCGGCATGGAGATGCCGAGGAACGAACGGTCGCCCGAGAATCCCCAGATCCTGGTCGTGGGCCAGGACGGTATGGCGCTCGGCGGCGGCGGTGGCGGGGACGACGGCTCCCGTGAGACCCCGCTGACGGAGCAGGTCGAGCAGCCGGCCAAGGTCATGCGGATCGGCAGCATGATCAAGCAGCTCCTGGAGGAGGTGCGCGCGGCTCCCCTCGACGAGGCCAGCCGGGTCCGGCTGAAGGAGATCCACGCCAGCTCGGTGAAGGAGCTGGAGGACGGCCTGGCCCCGGAACTGGTCGAGGAACTGGAACGGCTCTCCCTGCCGTTCACCGACGAGGCCACCCCGAGCGACGCGGAACTGCGGATCGCGCAGGCGCAGTTGGTGGGCTGGCTGGAGGGCCTCTTCCACGGGATCCAGACGACGCTGTTCGCCCAGCAGATGGCCGCGCGGGCCCAGCTGGAGCAGATGCGCCGCGCGCTCCCGCCGGGCGTCTCCGGCCACGAGGGCGGCGACGACCCCATGGGCGGCCGCTCGGGCGGACCGTACCTGTAAGCAGCCCGCCGGCCCACTCGGCCGGAGCACCGGACACGACACACGCAGGGCCCGGCGGACGACCGCCGGGCCCGACCTATTCGCCGGGCCGCCGGAGCCGGCGGGGGCTACGCCCGGGTGCGGGTCACTACGCGGGATTGCCCGTCGACACACTCAGCTCGATGGTGCCCACGTTCTTCGGGTCGACGTCGGTGCCCTGGGCGGGGAACTGGTTCATGACCGTCCCGTCGCCCCAGGTGTTGTCGTCCTGCTGCTTGATGTCCCACTTCCAGCCCGCGGCCTGGAGGCACTCCTTCACGGAGTCGATGTCCTTGAACCGGAAGTCGGGCATCTGGGCCTTCTTCGGGTCGGTGTAGGACTCCTGCGGATCGGTGCACTTCTGCTTGTCGATCCGCCGGGTGTGGTCCGGACCGCGATATCCCGCACGGTGGGACGCGGACTGCGAGGCCGCCGAGCCGCCGCCCTGCGCCTCGTCGGTGCCACCGCCGGCGTTCTTCAGGGACAGCGCGACGATCAGCCCGGCGACCACGATGGCCGCCATCGCGACCGCGGCGATGACCCTCGGCCGCTTGTCCCGGACGCGCACGCCGGGCCCCCCGGCCGTGGCCGGGGAACCCGCGTACGGCGGCGGGGTCTGCGGGCCGTAGCCGACGGGAGGTGTCGGGTACCCGGCTGCCGCGGGAGGGGGCTGGTACGCGCCCTGCTGCGGATAGCCGTAGGAAGGGGCGGGCGCCGGGTGGCCGTACGGGCTGGGGGCCGGAGCCGGCTGGTACGGCGTCTGCACCTGGCCCTGGGGCGCCGAGGGCGCCTGGCCGACCGGCGGGAACACCGCGGAACCGACACCCGCCCCGCTCTGCCGCGGCCCGGCACCCGGCACGATGCTCGGCGGGGCCGCCTGGAAGGAGGCCGCGACGCGCAGGCACTCGGCACGCATGGACTCGGCGGTCGGGAAACGCTCGTTCGGGTTCTTCTTCAGCGCGCGGGCGACCAGCGCGTCCACGGCGGGCGGCAGCGCACGGTTGACCGAGGAGGGCGCCACCGGCTCCTCCTGCACGTGCGCGTACGCGATCGCCAGCGGCGAGTCGGCGTCGAACGGCAGCCGTCCGGTGACCAGTTGGAAGAGCATGATGCCGACCGAGTACAGGTCGGAGCGGGCGTCCACGCTCCGGCCCAGTGCCTGCTCGGGCGAGAGGTACTGCGGGGTGCCGACGACCATGCCGGTCTGCGTCATCGAGGTGACGCCGGACTGCATGGCGCGGGCGATGCCGAAGTCCATCACCTTGACCACGCCACGCCTGGTCGTCATCACGTTGCCCGGCTTGATGTCGCGGTGGACCAGCCCCATCTCGTGGCTGATCTCCAGGGCGGCGAGCACGTCGGCGGTGATCCTCAGGGCCTTGTCGGCGGGCATCGCGCCGTACTGCCGGATGTCCTCCTCCAGGACCGAGCCCAGCGGCCGGCCCTCGACGTACTCCATGACGATGTACGGCGTCGCCGTGCCGGTCAGCTCGTCCTCGCCCGTGTCGAAGACGGACACGATGTTGGTGTGCGTGAGCTTCGCCACGGCCTGCGCCTCGCGGCGGAAGCGCTCGCGGAAGGCCTGTTCGCGGCCCAGTTCGGTGTGGAGCGTCTTGATGGCGACCTGGCGGTCCAGCACCGTGTCGTACGCCAGGTGCACCGAGGCCATGCCGCCCTCGCCCAGCAAGTCGCGCAGCTGGTAGCGGCCACCGGCCAGCGCTTGCCCCGCGTACCGGCCGTGTGCGCCGTCCTGGCTCATCTCTCCGCGTCCCCCACTGGCCGTCCGGCGCCGTCGACCAGCGGACAGGCCTTGATCGAATCTCTCATTCCCGGCCAAGTCTGCCCCAGGGCCCCGGCACGTCAAGCTCGGTGCCCGTTCCGTGACCGTACGGGCAGGAAGCGTCGCGCAAGCGTTACAGGTGATGTACGACCGGCACACAGAATTTGCACGACAGCGCCTGCTACAGGTTTCATGGCCGGTCCGTCACGGGTCGGTCCCGGTTGCCGTTCCGAACCGGCGGCCCCCATGGAGGCTGTAGCGTGGCCGACGGAGACCGTGACAACACCGCGCGCACCGCGGGCAGAAACGACGGCGAGGACTGATGGCACAGACGCAGCGCTCTCAGGGCCCGTCCGACCCCGAGGCGACTGGCGGCGGCGTGTCGGACGCGCCGGAGCTGTGGGGCAACGGCGGGCTCGTCGGCGACGGCCGGTACCGGCTGACGCACCGGCTGGGCCGGGGCGGCATGGCCGAGGTGTTCGCGGCCGAGGACGTCCGCCTGGGCCGCACGGTCGCGGTCAAGCTGCTCCGCGCGGACCTGGCCGAGGACCCGGTCTCCAAGGCGCGCTTCACACGCGAGGCGCAGTCGGTCGCGGGCCTCAACCACCACGCGATCGTCGCCGTGTACGACTCCGGCGAGGATGTGGTGGGCGGCCAGTCCGTGCCGTACATCGTCATGGAGCTGGTCGAGGGCCGGACCATCCGCGACCTGCTGCTGAACGCCGAGGCGCCGGGCCCCGAGCAGGCCCTGATCATCACCTCCGGCGTGCTGGAGGCGCTCGCCTACTCGCACCAGCATGGCATCGTGCACCGTGACATCAAGCCGGCGAATGTCATCATCACCCACAGCGGCGCCGTCAAGGTGATGGACTTCGGCATCGCCCGCGCCCTGCACGGCGCGTCCACGACGATGACGCAGACCGGCATGGTCATGGGCACCCCGCAGTACCTCTCCCCGGAGCAGGCGCTCGGCAAGGCCGTCGACCACCGCTCCGACCTGTACGCGACCGGCTGCCTGCTCTACGAACTCCTCTCGCTGCGGCCCCCGTTCACCGGTGAGACCCCGCTGTCGGTGGTCTACCAGCACGTCCAGGACATGCCGGTACCGCCGTCGCAGGTCGCCGACGGGACCTGCCCGCCCGAGCTGGACGGCCTGGTCATGCGCTCTCTCGCCAAGGAGCCCGACGACCGGTTCCAGACGGCCGAGGAGATGCGCGGCATGGTCCAGTACGGCCTGCAGATGCTGTACGAGCAGGGCGGCCACACCGGCACCTGGAACACCGGCCCGGTCCAGACGCACGACGGCCGGCACACCCCGGCGGGCGGCTTCGCCGGGACGACCGTCATGCCCCACTCCACGGAGGGGGCCGGCACCGCGCAGATCCCGCAGCCGATCCTGCCCGCCGGCTACGGCAACGGCGACGACGGCGGTTTCGAGGGGCACGGCAACAAGGGCAGCGGGCGCGGCAAGCTGGTGGTGCTGGCCGTGCTCGCCGTCATCGCGATCGCGGCGGGCGTCGCGCTGGCGCTGAAGGGCGCGGGCGGCAACGGCGGCAGCGGCACCGACACCAAGCCGAAGACGACGCACTCCAAGAGCACGAAGGACACGTCGCCCTCCCCGACCCCGTCCGACAAGAACCAGACCGACCAGCCCACCGATACCTCCACGGACACCGGCTCGGACACGGGCACCGGGTCCGGCTGGCCGCCGGCGACCACGCCGTCCTACAGCCAGTCGCAGTCGGCCAGTTCCACCCCGAGCGACGAGCCCTCGAACCCGGAGCCCTCGCAGTCGCAGCCCACGAACCCGACGGACGGCGGGACCACGGCCGGCGGCGACACGACCGACGGGACCACCGACGGGGGGACCACCGACGCCGGCGCCACCGACGGCGGAGCCACGCAGGGCGGCACCGGCACCACCACCGACGGGACCACGACGGACGGCACCTCGGGCGCCACCGCCGGCGGTTGAAGGACGCCCACGGCGGCCGGGACGGCGCCGGCCGGCCCGGGCGGCCCGGCCTGATCCGAGGGTGTCCGCGGCGGGCCGCCCCGGCTCACTGCACGAACGCGTCGCACACCGCGTCGTACTCGCGCGTCCACCACACCGCGAGTGCCGACGCGGCCGGGAACTGGCAGTCCGCGCGCGTGTCGCCGCGCTCGTAGTGCCAGCGCAGCATCCAGAAGTCGTTCAGCCGCTCCCACCACACCCGGTGCACGGCCGCCGCCAGCTCCGAGGGCGTGGCACCGGCCGCGCGCCGGTACGTGCGTGCGTAGGCACGCACCTTCGGCAGGTCCAGCGTCCCGCCGGGCCGGACGAAGAAGATCACGGCGGCGCGGACCGCCTCCTCCGCGCGCGGCTGCACGCCGAGCCGGTCCCAGTCCACGATGGCGGCCGGGGCGTCGTCCTTGTAGAGCAGGTTGAACGGGTGGAAGTCGCCGTGCACCCAGCCCACCGAGCCGCCGCGCGGCGGGCGCCGGCCCGCGTGCTGCTCCAGGAGCGCGCGGCGCTCCAGCAGCCGGTGCCGGGCGAGTTCGTCGAAGGCGTCGGCGGGCCGGTGCCGGCGTACATGCGCGAGCAGGTCGTCGATGAGGGCGAAGGTGTCCGCCGGGTCGGCGCTCTCCACGGGGTGCGGGCTCGTCGCCGGACGCGTGCGTCCCTTGGGGGGCATCACACGCTCCAGACAGGCGTGTACGGCCCCCAGGAGCGCTCCGAGGCGGGCGCTCTCCCCGCGGGTGAGCTGACCGCCGTGACGGTGCCTGCCGTCGATCCAGGGGTGCAGTGCGTAGGCGTGGCCGCCGACGACGGCGACCGTGCGGCCCTCCCGGTGCGCGAGCGGCGGGGCGACCGGGACGCCGAGGTCGGCCAGGCGCTGGGTGGCCCGGTGCCGGCGTTCGATGGCGGCCGGGTCGGCGGTGTCCGGGTCGAAGTGGTGTTTGAGGAAGTAGCGGCCGCGTGTGGTGCACAGCCGGTAGCCGCGGTTGAGCAGTCCCTGGTCGACCGGCTCACAGGTGAGGGCGGTACCCGCCGCATACAGGCGGAGCAGGGCGCCCAGAGGGGGCGCATGGGGCACAACGGGGGGTACACATGAGCGCGGCACGCGCCAGATGGTAGGGCACGCGCGGCCCCTGTGAGCTGGGCCTTGTCACAGCCAGTCGCCAATGGTCGCTTTCAGTCATCGCGCGGGCTTTTCCGCCTGCATACGGGCGACAAGGGCAGCGGCCGGAGAGGGTGTCACCGCATTCCGGATTCGGTGAGCGGGCCCGAGGCGGAATTCTTGATCGTCTTTCTCCGTCGGATGACCGGATGACCGGACGCCAGGAAGGAGGCCGGAAGGAGCCGGAAGGAGCCGGAAGGAGCCGGAAGGAGCCGGAAGGAGCCGGAAGAAGGCCGGAAGGACGCCGGAAGGACGCGGGAAGGACGGCCGGACGGAGGACATCTCCTCTACGTCGCGGCGTGCGGTCTCCTGGCTATCGCGCGGAAAAACCCCTATATTTCCCGCTTCGCGCACGAGGTACGTCTCACATGGAACTCTTCCCGGGACCCGGGTGGGCGAGATAACGTGCGGTTGCTCCGGACGGCCGCAACGCTGTGACCAGCGCGCTTTCGCATTGCCTCGATTTACTTGGAAATCCAAGCAAAATCGCAGGTCAAACGAGGTTTCACAGAAATGTGAGGCACTGGGTAACGTAATGGTTGCAGGGCGCTCGCCGGGGCACCTGTCACGCCTGTTCCCGGCCGAGTGGCACCCACCCCGTGCCCGGTGGTCGACAACAGGTGAGCCGCACTGGCCTACCGGCAACCCCGGGGGCCGGAACGACGGAGGAGCACACGTGACCGTGGAGAGCAGTGCCGCGCGCCAGCCGCGACGCAGCGCCGCAGGCAAGGCCGGCACCACCGGCAGCAGTACCGGAGCCACCGGCACCAAGCGCACCACCCGCAGTACCGCGAAGAAGAGCGCCGACCCCGAACTCGTGCAGTTGCTGACCCCGGAGGGCAAGCGGGTCAAGAACGCCGAGTACGACGCCTACGTCGCCGGCATCACCCCCGAAGAGCTGCGCGGCCTCTACCGCGACATGGTGCTCACCCGTCGCTTCGACGCCGAGGCCACCGCCCTGCAGCGCCAGGGCGAACTGGGCCTGTGGGCCTCCCTGCTGGGGCAGGAGGCGGCACAGATCGGCTCCGGCCGGGCCACCCGCGAGGACGACTACGTCTTCCCGACCTACCGCGAGCACGGCGTCGCCTGGTGCCGCGGGGTCGACCCGACCAACCTGCTCGGCATGTTCCGCGGCGTGAACAACGGCGGCTGGGACCCGAACAGCAACAACTTCCACCTCTACACGATCGTCATCGGCTCCCAGGCGCTGCACGCCACCGGCTACGCCATGGGCATCACCAAGGACGGCGCGGACTCGGCGGTCATCGCCTACTTCGGCGACGGCGCCTCCAGCCAGGGCGACGTCGCCGAATCGTTCACCTTCTCCGCGGTCTACAACGCCCCGGTGGTGTTCTTCTGCCAGAACAACCAGTGGGCGATCTCCGAGCCGACCGAGCGCCAGACCCGCGTCCCGCTCTACCAGCGCGCCCAGGGGTACGGCTTCCCCGGCGTCCGCGTCGACGGCAACGACGTGCTGGCCTGCCTCGCGGTCACCAAGTGGGCGCTGGAACGCGCCCGCAGCGGCGAGGGCCCCACCCTCGTGGAGGCGTACACCTACCGCATGGGCGCCCACACCACCTCCGACGACCCCACCCGCTACCGGGGCGACGAGGAGCGGATGGCCTGGGAGGCGAAGGACCCGATCCTGCGCCTTCGCCGGCACCTGGAGGCCTCAAACCACGCGGACGAGGGATTCTTCGCGGAACTCGAGGCCGAGTCCGAGGCGTTGGGCAGACGAGTGCGCGAAGCGGTCCGCGCCATGCCCGACCCGGACCGCTTCGCCATCTTCGAGAACGCGTACGCGGACGGGCACGCGCTCGTCGACGAGGAGCGCGCCCAGTTCGCCGCATACCAGGCGTCGTTCGCCGATGAAGGGGGTCACTGAGATGGCCGAGAAGATGGCGATGGCCAAGGCCATCAACGAGTCGTTGCGCCATGCGCTGGACACCGACCCCAAGGTGCTGGTCATGGGCGAGGACGTCGGCAAGCTCGGCGGTGTCTTCCGGGTGACGGACGGCCTGCAGAAGGACTTCGGCGAGAGCCGGGTGATCGACACCCCGCTCGCCGAGTCCGGCATCGTCGGCACCGCCATCGGCCTGGCCCTGCGCGGCTACCGCCCGGTGGTGGAGATCCAGTTCGACGGCTTCGTCTTCCCGGCCTACGACCAGATCGTCACCCAGCTCGCGAAGATGCACGCGCGCTCGCTGGGCAAGGTCAAGCTGCCGGTCGTCGTCCGCATCCCCTACGGCGGCGGCATCGGCGCGGTCGAGCACCACTCCGAGTCCCCCGAGGCGCTGTTCGCGCACGTGGCGGGCCTGAAGGTGGTCAGCCCGTCCAACGCCTCGGACGCGTACTGGATGATGCAGCAGGCCATCCAGAGCGACGACCCGGTGATCTACTTCGAGCCCAAGCGGCGGTACTGGGACAAGGCCGAGGTCGACTTCGAGGCGATCCCGGCCCCGCTGCACAGGGCGCGCGTGGTCCGCGAGGGCACCGACCTCACCCTGGCGGCCTACGGCCCGATGGTGAAGCTCTGCCAGGAGGTCGCCGACGCGGCGGCCGAGGAGGGCAAGTCCCTGGAGGTCCTGGACCTGCGCTCGGTCAGCCCCCTCGACTTCGACGCCGTCCAGTCCTCGGTGGAGAAGACCCGCCGCCTGGTCGTGGTGCACGAGGCGCCGGTGTTCTTCGGCTCCGGCGCGGAGATCGCCGCACGGATCACCGAGCGCTGCTTCTACCACCTGGAGGCACCGGTCCTGCGGGTCGGCGGCTACCACGCCCCGTACCCGCCGGCCCGCCTGGAGGAGGAGTACCTGCCCGACCTCGACCGCGTGCTCGACGCCGTCGACCGCTCGCTGGCGTACTGAGGAGAGGGTCGTGACGACGATGACAGAAGCGTCCGTACGCGAGTTCAAGATGCCCGACGTGGGCGAGGGACTCACCGAGGCGGAGATCCTCAAGTGGTACGTCCAGCCGGGTGACACGGTCACCGACGGCCAGGTCGTCTGCGAGGTGGAGACCGCCAAGGCGGCGGTGGAGCTGCCCATCCCCTACGACGGCGTGGTCCGCGCGCTGCACTTCCCCGAGGGCACCACGGTGGACGTGGGCACGTCCATCATCGCGGTGGCCGTGGCCGGTGCCGGGGGTGCCGCACCGGAGGCGCCCGCCGAGCAGCCGAAGCCGGAAGCGGCTGAGCCGGAGGAGGAGCCGAAGCCGCAGGGCCGCCAGCCGGTCCTCGTCGGCTACGGCGTGGCCACCTCCGCCACCAGGCGCCGCCCCCGCAAGGGCCCCGAGGCCACGGTCCCGGCACAGGCGGCACAGGCCGTCCAGGCGGAGCTGAACGGCCACGACGGCGCGGTCACCGACAAGGCCCGCCCGCTGGCCAAGCCGCCGGTGCGCAAGCTGGCCAAGGACCTGGGCGTCGACCTGGCCGCGATCGTCCCGTCCGGCGCGGACGGCATCATCACCCGCGAGGACGTCCACGCGGCGGCCACGGCCACCACCGCTCCCGAGCCGGTGGTGAAGACCCCCGCCGCCGTCCGCCCGGCCCCGGCCCCCGCGGCCCCTGCCGCGACCTTCGACGGCGCGCGTGAGACGCGGGTCCCGGTCAAGGGCGTGCGCAAGGCGACGGCTGCGGCGATGGTCGGTTCGGCGTTCACGGCGCCGCACGTCACGGAGTTCGTGACGGTCGACGTGACCCGCACGATGAAGCTGGTCGAGGAGCTGAAGCAGGACAAGGACATGCAGGGCCTGCGGGTCAACCCGCTCCTGCTGATCGCCAAGGCCCTGCTGGTCGCCATCAAGCGCAACCCGGACGTCAACGCGTCCTGGGACGAGGCCAACCAGGAGATCGTGCTCAAGCACTACGTCAACCTGGGCATCGCGGCGGCGACTCCGCGTGGGCTGATCGTGCCGAACATCAAGGACGCCCACGCCAAGACGCTGCCACAGCTGGCGGAGTCGCTGGGCGAGCTGGTGTCGACGGCCCGCGAGGGCAAGACCTCGCCGGCCGCGATGCAGGGCGGCACGGTGACCATCACCAACGTGGGCGTCTTCGGCGTCGACACGGGCACCCCGATCCTCAACCCGGGGGAGTCGGCGATCCTCGCGGTCGGCGCGATCAAGCTCCAGCCGTGGGTCCACAAGGGCAAGGTCAAGCCGCGCCAGGTCACCACGCTGGCGCTGAGCTTCGACCACCGCCTGGTGGACGGCGAGCTGGGCTCGAAGGTGCTGGCTGACGTGGCGGCCGTCCTGGAGCAGCCGAAGCGGCTGATCACCTGGGCGTGAGCCGAGAGGGCCGCGCACCCGTCCCCGGGCGCGCGGCTCAGCCCTCGCCGGCGGTCAGGCGGCCGTTCGCCATGCCGTCCAGGACGGCACGCCGCCGGCGCCCGCGTTCCCGCGCGCCCCGGCGGGTGTCCGGGTTCCCGTGCGTGGCGGCGGTACGGAGTGCGGCGGCCAGTCGGCCGGCCGCGTAGCCGGGGTTCGCCTGGGCGAGGGGCTGCTGCTCAGCGTCGTCGTTCATAGCCGACGTGGCGGGTTCCGCCCCCGCGCCCTCCGGGCTGAGAGCCCGGTGCTCTGCTGCTGAGCTACACGTCGATGGGCCGACGGCAGACAGCCACAGCCGGTGCGTACGAACGGATTTTCCGTCCGGATGCGGACATGAGCGGCTCCCGGCCCGGTCATGGGTGCCGGCGCAGCGCAAAGGGCCCGCCGCGTGCGCGACGGGCCCCCGGGGCTTGACCGTGTGTCAGCGGAGCCGGCTGTGCGTCAGCCGGCCGGGCCGACTGTCGCCGGCCGAACCGACTGGGTGTCAGCCGAGCCGACTGGGTGTCAGCCGAGCCGGGCGAAGCCGTAGGTGAGGAGCTTCTTGGCGTCCGCCTCGCGCTGGGCGATGGAGGAGGAGGCGAGGACGGTGCCGATGACCGTCTTGCCGTTCCGGGTCGCGGCGAAGACCAGGCAGTACTTGGCCTCCGGGCCGGAGCCGGTCTTCACGCCGATGGTGCCGCTGTAGCTGCTGAGCAGCCCGTTGGTGTTCTTCCACGGGGCCATCGTGCGGGTGCCGCCCGACTTGGTCCTCGTCGTGGCGGTGTACGTCTTCGTCTTGACGACCGTGCGGAACGTGGAGTTCTTCATCGCGCTGCTGGCGATCTTCGTCAGGTCGCGCGGCGTCGAGTAGTTGTCGCCGTTGCCGATGCCGTCGAAGGAGTCGAAGTGGGTGTGCGTCAGACCCAGGTTCCTGGCAGCGGTGTTCATCTTGCCGATGAAGTTCTTCACGCGCGCCGGGCGGGTGGTGCCGGTACCGAACTTGTCGGCGAGCGCGTAGGCGGCGTCACAGCCGGACGGCAGCATCAGGCCGTACAGCAGCTGGCCCACCGTCACCTTGTCACCGACGATCAGGTGCGCCTGGGAGGCGTTGTTCCTGACGACGTAGTCGCTGTACGCCTTGTCGATCGTGACCGTGCTCTTCAGGTTGAGGTGCGGCTGTGCGAGCACGACCTTGGCGGTCATGATCTTGGTGGTGGAGCCGGTGGCGAATTGCGTGTCCGCCTTCTTCAGGAACAGCGACGAGCTGTTGGAGTTGTTCATGAGGTACCCGCCCTTGGCCACGATCGATGGCGTGGCGACGGCCTGCGCGGGCGCTGCGGTGAGGGCACCGGTGGCGAGCAGCGCACCGGAGGTGACGGCGACGGCGGCGGCTCGACGGAGGCGGGTGCCCGTAATGCCGGTAATCAACGTGATGTACCTCGAAGTCTTGAATGCCCCTGATGTGCGGCCGAGTTGGGTGGGGTGAAAGGGAGCCGCATGTGTGTGACACGTAAGTAGCACAGAAGGTTGTGCGGCCGCTGCGAGAGGCGTTCATCACGTCCGCATGATGGACGGCCCTGCCGCATGCGTACGTGATGTATCTATCCTGTGGGCATGAAAACGGCCGTCGAGCAGCCCGCCCCGCAGTCCCTCAAGCCGCCGCCCGCCGCCGAGCGCGTGTACGCCCACGTCAAGCAGGGAGTGCTCGACCGCCGCTACGAGGGCGGCACCCTGCTCACCGAGGGTGAGCTGGCCGAAGCCGTCGGGGTCTCCCGCACGCCGGTCCGGGAGGCGCTGCTGCGGCTGGAGGTGGAGGGTCTCATCCGCCTCTACCCGAAGAAGGGCGCCCTGGTCCTGCCGGTCTCCGCCCAGGAGATCGCCGACGTGGTGGAGACCCGGCTGCTGGTGGAGGGACACGCGGCCCGTAAGGCCGTACCCGCCCCGCCGGGCCTGCTGGAGCGGCTGACCGGGTTGCTGGAGCAGCAGAAGGCGCAGGCCGAGGCCGGTGATCTGGCCGCCGCCGCGGTCACCGACCGCTGCTTCCACGCCGAGATCGTGCGCAGCGGGGGCAACGAGATCCTCTCCCGCCTCTACGACCAGCTGCGCGACCGCCAGCTGCGGATGGGCGTGGCCGTCATGCACTCGCACCCCGACCGGATCGCCAAGACGCTCGCCGAGCACGAGGAGATCCTCCAGGCGCTGCGCGCCGGGGACGCGGAGGCGGCTGTCGCGGTCGTGCACCGGCATGTGAGCTGGTTCTCGCACCTCGCCCGGGGTGAGGTCCGATGAGCGCTCACGAGCGCAACGCCACCCTCCCGGGTGACCCGCCGGGCGGACGCCGGGCCGTCGCCGTGTGGTCCATAGGTGTGGCCGTCTACTTCGTCGCCGTCATCTTCCGTACGTCACTGGGTGTGGCCGGCCTCGACGCGGCCGACCGCTTCCACGTCAACGCCTCCGCCCTCTCGACGTTCTCCATACTCCAGCTGCTGGTCTACGCGGGCATGCAGATACCCGTCGGCCTGCTGGTGGACCGCCTCGGCACCAAGAAGGTGCTGAGCATCGGGGCCGTGCTGTTCACCGCCGGGCAGCTGGGCTTCGCCTTCTCCCCCTCGTACGGCACCGCGCTCGCCTCCCGGGCGCTGCTGGGCTGCGGCGACGCGATGACCTTCATCAGCGTCCTACGGCTCGGCACCCGCTGGTTCCCGGCCCGGCGCGGGCCGCTGGTCGCGCAGCTCGCGGGGCTGGTCGGCATGGCCGGCAACCTGGTGTCCACACTGGTCCTGGCCCGGCTGCTGCACAGCATCGGCTGGACCCCGGCGTTCGCGGGCAGCGCGCTGGCGGGCGCCGTC
Source organism: Streptomyces sp. NPDC042638 (assembly GCF_040647235.1). Classification (NCBI taxonomy): domain Bacteria; kingdom Bacillati; phylum Actinomycetota; class Actinomycetes; order Kitasatosporales; family Streptomycetaceae; genus Streptomyces; species Streptomyces sp. NPDC042638. Next base: position 85,712 of record NZ_JBEZBT010000007.1, on the reverse strand, counting down.
GTCCTGGTCCTGACCCTGCTGTTCCTCAAGGACCATCCCGAGGGGCAGGAACCGGAGCCGTCCGCCCACCGGGGCGCGGCCTACGTCCGCCGGCAGATCGCCGCGGCCTGGCGCGAGCCGGGCACCCGGCTGGGCCTGTGGGTGCACTTCACCACCCAGTTCCCGGCGATGGTGTTCCTGCTGCTGTGGGGTCTGCCGTTCCTGGTCGAGGCGCAGGGCCTCAGCCGCGCCACGGCCGGCGAGCTGCTCACCCTCGTCGTCCTGTCCAACATGGTGATCGGCCTGGTCTACGGCCAGATCGTCGCCCGGCACCACGCGGCGCGGCTGCCGCTGGCGCTGGGCACGGTGGGCGCCACCGCGCTGCTGTGGGCGGTGACGCTGGCGTATCCGGGGGAGCGTGCGCCGATGTGGCTCCTGCTGGTGCTGTGCGCGGTGCTGGGCGCGTGCGGGCCGGCGTCGATGCTCGGGTTCGACTTCTCCCGGCCCGCGAATCCGCCCGAGCGGCAGGGCACGGCGTCCGGCATCACCAACATGGGCGGCTTCATCGCCTCCATGACCACGCTGTTCGCGATCGGCGTGCTGCTCGATGCGACCGGGGACGACTACACCGTGGCCTTCTCGGCCGTGTTCGTCCTCCAGGCGCTCGGCGTCAGCCAGATTCTGCGGCTGCGGGGGCGGGCGGCCCGGCGGGAGCGTGAGCGGCTGGTCGCCAGCCGCGTGGAGACGGTGCACGTGCCCGCGGCTTGAGCGCGTTCCGCCGGGTGAGCGCGTTCCTCGGGTGAGCGCGTTCCGCCCGCCCGGGTGCCCCCGCTTCCGGCCGACGGGCCGCCCGACCGGCTCGTAGGGGTACCCGCCCGTCGGCGGACGGACGCGGCGGTCCCGTCCGAAGGCGCTACGGCGTCACCGTGAAGTGGTGCAGGATCGCCGATGCCAGGTCCTGGTCGCCCTCCGTCTTCACCCGGTCCGCCACCGCCTCGGGAGTGACGCGGCCACACGCCAGACGGACGTAGGTCTCCCAGTCCAGGACGAGGGTGGCGGCGGGGCCGAGGGCGGGGGCGGTCTCCACCGTGCCGCGGCCCTGGATGTCGACGCGGACGGTGCGCAGGAACTCGACCGGGCCGTGCACGTCGATCACGACCGCCGAACTGCGGGGGGCGTCCGCCTTCTTCGCCACGACCTTCGGCAGCGCCTCCAGCAGCACGTCCCGGGTGACGTGGGCGCCCGGCGAGTCCAGGTTGCCGGGGCGGCCGAGGGCCGTGCGCAGGTCCTGCTCGTGCACCCAGACATCGAACGCACGGGCACGGTAGGCCTGCTCCAGCGTGATCTCCGTGCTCAGCGGCCCGCGTACCAGGGTGCCGGGGTCCCGGGACTCGTTGCGCAGCTGGCGGTTGCGCCGGATGACCGTGTACTCCAGCTCGGCCGTCATCTCCGGCGCCGTGTGGTGGCGGCGGACGTCGACCTGCATCTCCATGTAGCGCTGGTGCTCGGTGGTGACGTGGAACAGGTCGCGCGGCAGGGCGTGGATGGGGCGCGGATCGCCCAGCATCTCGCAGTCCAGGCCGATGACATGGGACACGATGTCCCTGACCGACCAGCCGGGGCAGGGCGTCCGCCGGTTCCACTCGCCCTCGACGAGCGACTGCACCATCTCGGATATCGCTTCGATGGAGTGCGTCCAGGCATCGGCGTAGGGCTGGAGGGTGGGATGCAGACTCACGGAACGGGACCCCTCGGCGGTCGGTACACGGGCAGGTTGTGGCGGCAATGCCAGCGGGCGGCGGCTGCACTTCGGCGGGTGTCTTGAGAGGCTAAGTTACGCTGCTGAAAGGCACCCCGGCAGTGCTTTCGTGTGACGATCGTAGGCCCGTGTGGACGGCTCGAATGCCAGGACGGTGGTAGTGTGCGCGCCTCGCTGATCCAGATCGACGTGGACGAGGGGGAACCGGTCGACTCCCGGCGGCGGCGCGTGGCCGCGCTGGTGCGGGAGCAGAGCGGGGCCGACCTCGTCGTCCTGCCCGAACTGTGGACCACCGGCGCCTTCGCCTACGAGGAGTTCGGCAGCGAGGCCGAGCCGCTCGAAGGGCCGACGTACGAGGCGATGGCCAAGGCGGCGAGCGACGCGGGCGTGTGGCTGCACGCCGGCTCCATCCCCGAGCGGGCGGCGCCCGGCAGCGGCCTCGCCGCGGACGAGGGGTCTCTCTACAACACGTCTCTCGTCTTCTCCCCCTCCGGTGAACTGGCCGCGGCCTATCGCAAGATCCACCGCTTCGGCTTCGACAAGGGCGAGGCCGTGCTGATGGGGGCGGGCCGTGACCTGGTGACGGTGCGGCTGCCCGGGACCACGCTCGGCGTGGCCACCTGCTACGACCTCCGTTTCCCCGAACTCTTCCGCGGACTGGTCGACGCCGGCGCCGAGACGCTGGTGGTCCCGGCGGGCTGGCCCGAGCGGCGACGCGCGCACTGGACGCTGCTGGCTCAGGCGCGGGCGGTGGAGAACCAGGCGTTCGTGCTCGCGTGTGGAACGGCCGGGACCCATGCCGGAGTTCCGCAGGCGGGTCACTCGATCGTGGTGGATCCGTGGGGCGAGGTGCTCGCGGAGGCCGGCGCCGGCGAGGAGGTCCTCACGGTCGACATCGACCCGGCGAAGGTGGCCGCGACCCGCGAGCAGTTCCCGGCGCTGAAGGACCGGGTCCTGGGCCTGGAGCCACCCCGGCGGTGAGGCCGGCACGCCTGCGGTGAGGCCGGCACGCCGGCGCCCGCCCCGGCTCAGTCCTCCTCCCCTTCCTTCTCGGCGAGGTGGATGACACACACCGCCACCGCGATCACCAGCGCCGGGTCGGCGTCCTCCCGTACGACGTCGACGCCGTACGTGTCGCGGACGGTCAGCCAGCGGCGGGAGATCACCGCGAGGAGTTCGCCGTCGTACTCGACGGCGAACTCCCGGTCCATGATCTTGCCGCTGACGTCCAGTTCGGTGCCGTCCACCAGGGCGACCCGGTAGTGGTTGCGCAGCAGGGACAGCCGCTTGCGCCTGATCCTGGCCAGGGGCTCGCCGTCCCGTTCGATCACCATGGTGTCGCGCAGGGCGAGCATCTTCTGGTGAATGTCGATCAGGACCCGCCCCTGGGCGTCCTTCAGCTCGAAGGTGTCCCGCAGGCGCATCGCCTTGCCGTCGACGAGGAACACCTTCCGGCCCTGCTCGTCCTCGATCCACCAGTCGTCACCGATGCCGAGGATGCGGTCGCGCACGAGGAATCTCATACGGAGGATGCTTCCCCGGGGCGGGCGGATCGTCACGGAAGCGGGAGAAGGCGGCGCAGTCGTACCCGGCCGGCCGCGGGCCGCGGGACCCGTCGGGCACCGGCCGCTCCGCGGGGCGCCGCCGCGAGCGCGGACGCGGCCACGGGCCACGAGGCGTCCTGGCCGGATGCCGTCATCCACCCGTACACCAGGTGTTCGACAAATGAACTTCGGCCTATGCCAAGGGAGTTGACCAACCAGGGGGCCACTGCCCGAGTCGAACGGTACGGAAGTCGGCACACCGAACCGTCCGTTCCTCCCGGAGGTCCACCATGTCCCCTCGTCCTGACCGCCGCCGCCCGGTGCGCGCCCTCGTCCTGGCCGTCGGCACGGCCGCTCTGGCGGCGCCGTTCGCCCTGACCGGCACCGCGGGCGCCGCCACGGCGTCGGCCACCGCCGAGGTCAACCAGTACGACTGGCAGCTCACCTACCAGGCCGCCGCCGGCCAGACCAACAAGGCGGCGGTCACCGCGTCCCTCACCGCCGACCGGACCGGCATCACCTACGTGATCGACGACGTCGTCCCGATCACGGCGGGCCACGACTGCGCCTACCCGGACGGCGCCGATCACACCAAGGTCTCCTGCACGGTCACCAGCGTGGACAGCCAGGACCCCTACGCGGCCCTGGTCATGAACCTCGGCGACCGCAACGACACCGTCGCGTACAAGAACGCCACCGGCCAGGTCTACGCCTACGCCGAGATCTCCCTGGGCGCGGGCAACGACAAGGCGACCGACACCGGCCGCCTCGACGGCGCCTACGTCTCGGGCGACGCGGGCGACGACACCCTCAGCGTGGGCAGGTCGGGCCTGGCCTGGGGCGGGGACGGCAACGACACGGTCAACGCGGGCGGCGGCGACAACATCGCCAAGGGCGGCAAGGGCGACGACGTCCTGCGCGGCGGCGCCGCGGGCCAGGACCTCGCCGGCGACGACGGCGACGACACGGTCTACGGCGGGTCCGGCGCCGACACCCTGTACGGCGGCAAGGGCGACGACGTCCTGTTCGGCAACAGCGGCGACGACACGCTGTACGGCAACAGCGGGAACGACAGGCTGTACGGCGGCCAGGGCCGCGACAAGCTCTCCGGCGGCCCCGGCCGGAACGTGGTCCACCAGGACTGACGGCGCCCGGCCGGGGTTGTCCACAGGCGCCGGGCGGTCTGCCGGCGCCGGATGGCACCCTTGAGTCATGACCGACTCCGCACCCCGACGTGCCCGAGTACGCGCCCCCGAGCTGATCGGCAAGGGCGGCTGGCTGAACACGGGCGACCAGCACTACACCCTCGCCGACCTGCGCGGACGCATAGTCGTCCTGGACTTCTGGATTTCCTGAACCGATGTGAGCACTTCTCGCTAGCGTCGGGAAGGTGCACCAACACACCACGGCTGACCTGTACTTGCGCCTGTCCCTGGACCGGGAGGGCAAGACTGCGATCGACCGCCAGGAAGCCGACTGCCGCGCATGGGCGGAGCGCAACGGACTGACCGTCCGCAAGGTCCATATCGACCGTGGACGTTCCGGTTACAAGAACGTCAGCCGCAAGGGGTTCGATGCGGCGATCACAGCAGCCACGGCCGGCGTCGTGGGCGTTCTGGTCGTCTGGAAGCTCGACCGCCTGTCCCGCAAGGGCATCGGCGAGGTCGGAAAGGCGCTGGACGACATAGGCCGGGTCGGCGGGCGGCTGGTCTCTGTCATGGACGGCCTCGACACGCAGGACGACAGTGCCCGCGTCACCATCGCGATGTTGGCGGAGCTCGCGCGTAATGAGTCACGCAATCTGGGAATGCGCGTGGGCAGTGCCAAGCGGTACCTGCGGCGGCGAGGGCAATGGATCGGCGGACAGCCGCCCTACGGGCTCCTGGTGGACCCGGAGACGAAGAAGCTCGTCCACGACCCCGAGACCGCCGTGTACGCCCGCCTGATCGCCGACGAAGCACTGTCCGGGAAGGCTCTCGTTCACATCGCCCGCCTGCTGAACGAGCGCGGGGTGGAGTCGGCCCGCGGAGGCGAGTGGAACTCGTCCAGTGTCATGCAGCTCCTTCGCTCACCAGCCTTCGCCGGACTCATGCCGCAGACCGAGTACGAGGAGCAGGCAGACGGGACACGCAAGTACATGAACCGGGTCTCCCCCTACCGAGACCCCGAGACGCTCGAAACGGTGAGCATCGGCGAGGGGATCATCACGGTCGGGGAGCGCGAGCTCATCCTCCGCCAGCTCGAGGCGCGGACGTTCCCTCTGGCGGGAAAGCGGCACGGCCACAAGCAGGGCAAGTCGCTTCTCACGGGCTTGGCGCGCTGTGGGCTCTGCGGCGCCCGGATGAGCAAGGCCGGCACGTCGTACCAGTGCTCCAGCCACCGGATGGGGCGAGGATGCTCCGGCGTCTCCGCCCGCATGGAGAGCATCGACGACTACGTGACCCGGGCGTTCCTGTCACGCCTGCCGTCCCTGGAGCCCCAGGACCCGCTGCTCGCTGTGATCGCCGATCGCTGGGTGCGGAGGGAGGACCCGGAGGTTTTCGCGAAGCAGGACGCGATCGAGGCGGAGATCGTGGACGAGGAAGCCCGTCTGGCGGACCTGGAGGAGGCCAGGTACGTCCGTGGCGAGTTCACCGGCGCAGACGCGATCGACCGGTACGACCGGCTCGCAGGACGCCTTCGTACCCGGATCGAGGGGTTGCGCGCAGACCTGCTTCGGATGCCTGCCCCTTCCGTGGACATCTCTCCGCTCCTGGACGCGGGCCGGCTGCGTGAAGCCTGGGAAGCCGACGATGCGGCCGGAAGACGTGAACGCCTTGGCCTCGCAATCGATCGAGTAGAAGTCCAGCGAGGCAGAGTGGGTGTGAGGTTCAGCGGTGACGAGCGCTGCCGGATCGTCTGGGCGACCAGAGACGAGGCTGGGGCGGAGTCAACGGGTGACGAAGTGACGGAATGACGGTCGAAGCCCGTTACCTCTTCAAGTTCGGGGCCATCGGAGGGCCGGCATGCGCATATCGACCGCTGAAGGCGCGAGAGCGACAGCGTCAAGGCCCTGCAAAGCCCGCCGAACGCCCCATGACGCCGCCCGGAGGGCAGCGCAGCACCACGAGCCTTCGCACTCGGCACCCCTGATTCGAGCTGGTCTCGGGCTACCGGTAGAGCTGCCGCTGCGAACCGATCCAGAGCCCCTACCGGCGGTCGGTTCACTGGCCGGACCGGGCATATGACCTACCTCCGGGATTTTCGGAGGTTGCCGTGGTGGAGCGGATCCCATAGCTGCGAGGGAACGGCGTCGTACGGCCGTGACCCGGTGTTCATGGGCCAATGGCAAGCTTGAAACATGAACGATGCTGCCCCGGCGCCCACCCCTGCGCCCGCACCCCGCAAGCGTGCCCGAGTCCGTGCCCCCGAGCTGGTCGGCAAGGGCGGCTGGATCAACACCGGCGGGAAGGACCTGAAGCTCGCCGACTTCCGAGGTCGCACATTGATCCTCGACTTCTGGACCTTCTGCTGCATCAACTGCCTGCACGTCCTGGACGAGCTGCGCGAGCTGGAGGAGAAGCACCGGGACACGCTCGTGGTGATCGGGGTGCACTCGCCGAAGTTCGTGCACGAGGCCGAGCACCAGGCGGTCGTGGACGCCGTGGAGCGCTACGGCGTGGCCCACCCGGTCCTGGACGACCCGGATCTGGCCACCTGGAAGCAGTACGCGGTGCGGGCCTGGCCGACTCTCGTGGTGATCGACCCCGAGGGGTACGTCGTCGCCCAGCACGCGGGCGAGGGACACGCGCACGCCATCGAGCGCCTGGTCGAGGAGCTGGAGGCCGAGCACGCGGCGAAGGGCACCCTGCGCCGCGGTGACGGCCCCTACGTGCCGCCGGAGCCGGAGCCGACCACCCTGCGGTTCCCCGGCAAGGCGCTGCTGCTGCCGTCGGGGAACTTCCTGGTCAGCGACACCACCCGGCACCAGCTGGTGGAGCTGGCCGAGGACGCCGAGACCGTCGTACGGCGCCTCGGCTCGGGCACGCGCGGGCTGGCCGACGGCGGCCCCCGGGAGGCGGCCTTCAACGAGCCGCAGGGTCTCGCGCTCCTCGACGACGGCTCGGTGGTGGTCGCCGACACCGTCAACCACGCCCTGCGCCGGCTGGACCTCGCCACGGGCGAGGTGACCACCCTGGCCGGCACCGGCAGGCAGTGGTGGCAGGGGTCGGCGACGTCCGGCCCGGCCCGCGAGGTCGACCTCTCCTCACCCTGGGACGTGGCGCTCTTCGGCGGCAAGGTCTGGATCGCGATGGCGGGCGTCCACCAGCTGTGGACGTACGACCCGGCCACGGGGACCGTCGCCGTGGCGGCCGGCACCACCAACGAGGGACTGGTGGACGGACCCGGTGCCGAGGCGTGGTTCGCCCAGCCCTCCGGCCTGGCTGCCACCGCCGGCCGGCTGTGGCTCGCCGACTCCGAGACGAGCGCCCTGCGCTGGGTGGACCCGGACGGGCAGGTGCACACCGCCGTCGGTACCGGCCTGTTCGACTTCGGCCACCGCGACGGTGCCGCGGACCAGGCTCTCCTGCAGCACCCGCTGGGCGTCACCGCCCTGCCGGACGGCTCGGTCGCCGTCGCCGACACCTACAACCACGCCCTGCGCCGCTACGACCCCGCCACCGGCGAGGTCACCACGCTGGCCACCGATCTGCGCGAGCCCAGCGACGCCGTCCTCGTCGGCGAGGACATCGTGGTCGTGGAGTCGGCCCGGCACCGGCTGACCCGCCTGCGTCTGCCCGAGGAGGCGGTGCGGGTGGAGTCGGTGGCCCACCGCACCCGCCGGGCGGCCACCGAGGTCGCCCCCGGGCGCCTCAGCCTCGACGTGATCTTCCAGGCGCCCACGGGGCAGAAGCTCGACACCCGCTACGGCCCCTCGACCAGGCTGCTGGTCTCCTCCACCCCGCCCGAGCTGCTGCTCAAGGGCGCGGGAGCGGACACGGACCTGTCCCGCGAGCTGGAGCTGGACCCGGCCGTCCCGGAGGGCGTCCTGCACGTCTCCGCGATGGCCGCGAGCTGCGACGACGACCCTGCCAACGAGTACCCCGCCTGCCACGTCCACCAGCAGGACTGGGGCGTCCCGGTCCGCCTCACCGAGGGCGGGGCGGACCGCCTGCCGCTCGTGCTGGCGGGCATGGACGAGCGGGAGGCGGCGCCTCAGACGCCGTAGCCGTCGGAGTAGCCGTCGACACGGTGGTGGTGGTGCGGTTCCTCCTCGACGACCGGCGTCGTCGGCGGCACCACCACACGGCGGCGCCGGGCGATTCCGCTGAACGTCGCGACGCCGATCAGGCCCACGGCCATCAGGATCAGGCCGACGACGGTGACGTTGACGCCGTGCATGTGCCAGTCCGTCGCGAACGTGAGGATGGCCCCCACGGCTATCAGGATGATGCATCCGCCGAGCCCCATGAGGCTTCGCCTCCCCTTCCGGTTCCGGAACCTCCGGTGCCGTCCGGGTACCCGGCGAAAGCCGAACTAGCCCTCCAGGAAGGCCGTCAGGGCGTTCGCCAGCAGGAACGGGTCGTCGGCGCCGCACAGTTCACGCACACTGTGCATGGAGAGGATGGCGACGCCGATGTCGACGGTGCGGATGCCGTGCCGGGCCGCGGTGATGGGGCCGATGGTGGTGCCGCACGGCATGGAGTTGTTCGAGACGAAGGTCTGGAAGGGGACGTTCGCCTTCTCGCAGGCCGCGGCGAACACCGCGCGGCCCGAACCGTCCGTGGCGTAGCGGTTGTTGACGTTGACCTTGAGGATCGGGCCGCCGTTGACCCGCGGGTGGTGCGTCGGGTCGTGCCGCTCGCCGTAGTTGGGGTGCACGGCGTGGCCCGTGTCGGAGGACAGACAGACCGAGTCGGCGAAGGAGCGGGCCCGGTCCTCGTACGACCCCCCGCGCGCGAGGACCGAGCGCTCCAGCACCGTGCCGAGCAGCGGGCCGTCCGCGCCGGTGTCCGACTGGGAGCCGTTCTCCTCGTGGTCGAAGGCGGCCAGTACGGGGATGCGGGTCAGGGGGGTGCCGGAGGTTGCAACGGCGGCGAGGGCGGCGGCGCCGGCGTGCACGGACAGCAGGTTGTCCATCCGCGGACCGGCGACCAGCTCCCGGTCCCGGCCGAGGTAGGCCGGCGGCTCCACCGGGTGCGCCATCAGGTCCCAGCCGGCCACCGAGCCCGCCGCCAGCCCGGATTCCCGCTCCAGGAAGGCGATGAGATCGCCCTCCAGCACATCGTCGCCGAGGCCCCACACCGGCTGCATGTGCCGCTGCTTGTCGAGCTTGAGTCCCTCCGCGCTGACCGAACGGTCCAGGTGGATGGCGAGCTGCGGCACCCGCAGCAGCGGCCGGTCCACGTTCACCAGGACCGAGGAGCCGTCGCGCAGGGTCAGCCGGCCGGCCAGGCCGAGATCCCGGTCCAGCCATGAGTTGAGCAGCGGGCCGCCGTAGATCTCCACGGCGACCTGGCGCCAGCCGTGCGCCCCGCTGTCCGGGCGCGGCTTGACCCGCAGGCTCGGCGAGTCGGTGTGCGCGCCGATGATGTGGAACGGCGTGTGCGGCTCGGCGCCCTCGGGCACGTACCAGGCAACGATCGCGCCGCCGCGCAGCACGTACCGGCCGCCGTGCGTCCCGTCCCAGGCGTCCGTCTCCGCCACCTGACGGAACCCTGCCTTCTCCAGCCGCTCGGCGGTGTTCGCCACGGCGTGGTACGGCGACGGCCCGGCCGCCAGGAAGGACATCAGGTCGTCGGTGTGGCCGCGGTCGAAGCGGGCTGCTGCGCTCATGGGATTCACCTTAACGACGTGTACGGGCCCGCTCCCGGAAAGGAGCGGGCCCGTGACAGGAATCGACGGGGACGTCCGTAAACGTCTGAACCTTTAGAAAGCGGCCTCGTCCAGTTCCATCAGGTCCAGCTCGACGCCCGAGGCGATCTTGCGGGCGAGCGTGACGCCCGGCAGGACGTTCGCCGCGAAGAACTTCGCCGCGGCGATCTTGCCGGTGTAGAACGCCTTGTCCCTGGCAGAGGCCGTGGTCAGCTTCTCGGCGGCGATCGCGGCGCCCTTGAGGAGCAGGTAGCCGACGACGACGTCACCGGAGGCCAGCAGCAGGCGGGTGGTGTTCAGGCCGACCTTGTAGATGTTCTTGGTGTCCTGCTCGGTGGCGGCGAGGTCGGTCAGCATCAGGCCGACGATCGCCTCCAGCTCCACGGCCGCCTTCGCCAGGTGCTCGCGGGCGCCGGCCAGCTCCTCGCCGCCGGTGCCGAGCGCCAGGAACTTCTTGATGTCCTCGGCGAGGGAGTTCAGCGCGGCACCCTGGTTGCGGACGATCTTCCGGAAGAAGAAGTCCTGGCCCTGGATCGCCGTGGTGCCCTCGTACAGGGTGTCGATCTTGGAATCCCGGATGTACTGCTCGATCGGGTACTCCTGGAGGAAGCCGGAGCCGCCGAAGGTCTGCAGCGACTGGGCGAGCTGCTCGTAGCCCTTCTCGGAGCCGTAGCCCTTGACGATGGGCAGGAGCAGGTCGTTCAGCGCCTCCTCGGCGGAGGCGTCCTCGCCGTTCGCCTCCTTGAGCTGGATGGCGTCCTGGATGGAGGCGGTGTAGAGGACGAGGGCGCGCATGCCCTCCGCGTACGCCTTCTGCGTGATCAGCGAGCGGCGCACGTCGGGGTGGTGGGTGATGGTGACCTTGGGTGCGGTCTTGTCCATGAAGTTGGCCAGGTCCGGGCCCTGCACGCGCTCCTTGGCGTACTCCAGCGCGTTCAGGTAGCCGGTGGACAGCGTGGAGATCGCCTTCGTGCCGACCATCATGCGGGCGAACTCGATGATGCGGAACATCTGGCGGATGCCGTCGTGCTTGTCGCCGATCAGCCAGCCCTTGGCGGGGTGCTTGTCGCCGAAGGTCATCTCGCACGTGTTGGAGGCCTTCAGGCCCATCTTGTGCTCGACGTTGGTGGCGTAGACGCCGTTGCGCTCGCCCAGCTCGCCGGTCTCGAAGTCGAAGAGGTACTTCGGGACGAGGAAGAGGGACAGGCCCTTGGTGCCGGGGCCGGCGCCCTCGGGACGCGCGAGCACGTAGTGGAGGATGTTCTCCGACATGTCGTGCTCACCGGAGGTGATGAAGCGCTTCACGCCCTCGATGTGCCAGGAGCCGTCCTCCTGCTGCACGGCCTTGGTGCGGCCGGCGCCCACGTCCGAGCCGGCGTCCGGCTCGGTGAGGACCATGGTGGAGCCCCACTGCTTCTCGGTGGCGACCTTGGCTATGTGCTTCTGGACCTCGTTGCCCTCCTCGAAGAGGATGCCGGCGAACGCGGGGCCGGAGGAGTACATCCACACGGCCGGGTTGGCGCCCAGGATCAGCTCGGCGTAGGCCCAGATGAGGGAGCGCGGCGAGGTGGTGCCGCCGATCTCCTCGGGCAGGCCGAGCCGCCAGTACTCCGAGTCCATGAAGGCCTGGTAGCTCTTCTTGAAGGACGCCGGGACGGGCGCGGTGTTGGTCTCCGGGTCGAAGACCGGCGGGTTGCGGTCGGCGTCGGCGAAGGACTCGGCCAGCTCGTTCTCGGAGAGGCGGGTCAGCTCCTCCAGGACGCTCTTGGCGGTCTCGACGTCCATCTCCTCGAAGGGGCCGGTGCCGTACACCTTGTCGCGCCCCAGTACCTCGAAGAGGTTGAACTCGATGTCGCGGAGATTGGACTTGTAGTGCCCCATGGCGACGGCTCCGTAGAGGGATCGGCGAGGCACTGACTCCTCGCACCTAGTTCACGTACCAACAAGTAGCAATGATGATGCTACCCGTCGGTAATAAGAAGCAACCCCTGCCCGGCCAAGTGTGAGAAGGGTCTACTCCCGCGCGCCCGTGAGCAGCGTCGCCCACCGGTCCGGCTGTTCGGCAAAGGGAAGGTGACCGCCCGGTATCTCCACCAGCCGGGCTCCCCGTATCCCCGCCGCCACCGCCCGGTGCAGCCGGGGCGGCACCAGGGAGTCGTCGGCAGGTGAGACGACCAGTGCGGGTGCGCCGATCCGGGCCAGGTCCGCGGTCACGTCCAGCCGCTCCACCAGCTCCACCTGCTCCGGAGTGCCCGCCGGGGCGCCCGCCCCCGTCTCCCGCACGGCCGCCTCCACCTCCTGCGGGGTCATCGCGTCCAGGGCGGCCGGGCTCAGGGCGCGCGCGAGCAGGAACCGCCCGAGCATGTCCTGCTCGCCGGCCTCGGCGAGCCCCCGCCACACCCGGGCGGCCAGCCGGAGTCCGGTGTCGGCGCGGGCGAACGGCGCGGTCAGGACGAGCGAGGTCACCCGCTCCGGGTGCCGGGCGGCCAGCCGGAGCGCCACCGCCCCGCCCAGTGAGTATCCCGAGACGGCGAACCGCCGTGCCCCGGCCGCGTCGGCGGCGAGGAGCAGCTGGTCGGCCAGCGCGTCCAGGTCCAGCGGGCCGGTGGCGCGTGGAGTGCCGCCCGCGCCCGGCCAGTCGACGCCGACCACCGCGTACCGGCTCGTCAACCGGTCCATGACCGGGCCGTAGTTGGCCGCGGTCGAGCCGCCCGCGCCGTGCGCGAGGAGCAGGAAGGGGCGGGAGTCGGTGCTGGAGCCGGACATGGTCATGGGGCACCCCCGGGGCGTACGGAACGGCCGCCATCTGTAGCGGCCGATACAAAAACCGTACCCCAATTCCCTAGCGACCGCTACATAAGTTTCCCGGGCGCCCGCCCGGGGCGGAGCTGTCGGTACGCTTGCGCCATGTACGGCTACGACCAGAACGTGGGTGCTCAGCAGCAGTACGCCCCGCCGCAGCAGCAGATGCCGGGCGGTGTCGGCGGGTACGGCCAGCAGCCGCCGCTCTACCCGGAGCCGTCACCGCCCTCCCTCGCGGACGCGGTGCGTGCCTTCACCACGGGCCAGATGGCCGCCGAGGACTTCCAGCAGATCTTCGCCACGTCGAAGGTGTACTGCCCGCGCGGCGACAGCCCCGGCTTCCTCGCCCTGCACAACACCCAGCAGCCGGTGATCCCGATGTTCACCTCGCTCAAGGAGCTGCGCCGGTACGCGGGCAAGGAGTCCAAGTACTTCGTCATCACCGGCGCGGAGGTGATCGACCTGCTGCCGACCGGCTACGGCTTCGTCCTGGACATGGAGGGTGAGCACCGGATGGTGTTCGACGCGAAGGCGGTCGAGCAGATGGTGGACTTCGCGATGCGCCGGATGTACGGCGGCTGAGTCCGTCCCTTCCGTCGCCGGGGGTCGACCACCGTGCCGGCGTGGTCCGTAGGGGTGGCCCGGGGGAATTACCTCCGGGCTTTCTTCGTTAGGGCTGGCAGGAAGTTCAACGCTCAACTAATGTGGGCGTACCAAGGAGGTTCCCACCATGCCTGCAGTGACCGTCGAGAACCCGTTGACGCTGCCCCGCGTGACCGCTCCCACCGACGCCGTGGCACGCCCCGTGCTCACCGTCACGACCGCCCCGAGCGGTTTCGAGGGTGAGGGCTTCCCGGTGCGCCGGGCGTTCGCCGGGATCAACTACCGTCACCTCGACCCGTTCATCATGATGGACCAGATGGGTGAGGTGGAGTACGCGCCGGGTGAGCCCAAGGGCACCCCCTGGCACCCCCACCGCGGCTTCGAGACCGTCACCTACATCATCGACGGGACCTTCGACCACCAGGACTCCAACGGCGGCGGCGGCACCATCACCAACGGCGACACCCAGTGGATGACCGCGGGCTCCGGCCTGCTGCACATCGAGGCCCCGCCGGAGTCCCTGGTCGTGTCCGGCGGCCTCTTCCACGGCCTCCAGCTGTGGGTGAACCTCCCCGCCAAGGACAAGATGATGGCCCCGCGCTACCAGGACATCCGCGGGGGCAACGTCCAACTGCTCACCACCCCCGACGGCGGCGCGCTCCTGCGCGTCATCGCCGGCGAGCTGGACGGTCACCAGGGCCCGGGCATCACGCACACGCCGATCACGATGATCCACGCGACGATCGCCCCGGGTGCCGAGATCACGCTCCCCTGGCGGGCGGACTTCAACGGCCTGGCGTACGTCCTCGCGGGCCGCGGCAGCGTCGGCAGCGAGCGCCGCCCGGTCCACACGGGCCAGACGGCCGTCTTCGGCGCCGGCTCCTCGCTGACCGTCCGCGCGGACGAGCGGCAGGACTCCCACACCCCGGACCTGGAGGTCGTCCTCCTCGGCGGACAGCCCATCCGCGAGCCGATGGCCCACTACGGCCCGTTCGTCATGAACACCAAGGACGAGCTGATGCAGGCATTCGAGGACTACCAGAAGGGCCGGCTGGGCACGGTCCCGGCGGTGCACGGGATGACCGAGGGCGGACTCTGAGTCTTCCCGGTACCCGGCCGGTCAGCGCACCGGCCGGGTACCGGAAGAGAGCCGGTTCGCCGGCCGAGCGCGTGCCGTCGTAGAGCGAGACGTCCGGTCCGCGGAAGGTGAGACCCGTCCGGCGGCAGGCGTTCCCGCCTCCTTCTCACCCGCCCGGCCTCGCGCGGCAGGACAGCCGGCGGGGTTCGTGATCGGCTGGAGTCGTGCGTCTGCTGCCCGAACCCGTTCGCCGGCTCGCCGCCTGGTGCGCCGTGCTGCTGCTCGTCGCGGGGGTCGGCTGGATCGGGGTGCGGCTGTGCGGGGAGCTGCGTACGGCCGTCACGCCGGTGCTGCTGGCTCTGCTCGGTACGGCGCTGCTGGGGCCGCTGTACCGGTGGCTGGTGCGCAGGGGGGTGCAGCGGTCGGTGGCGGCCGGGCTCACCTGCGTCGCCGTCCTGGCAGTCGTCGGCGGTGCCGTCTACATCGTCGTCGCCGCGCTCATCAACAGCGGCGGGCAGATCATCGCCTCGCTGCGGGCGGCGGCCAAGGGCGTCGCGCGGCACTTCGGGTCCGCCGGGACCGGGCTGGACGACCTCGCCGCCAAGGCGCGCGAGCTGCTGGGCAAGTTCGGCGCAACGGCCGCGTCCAACGTCATCAGCGGCGTCAGCGTCGTCGCCGAGAGCATCGCGATGGCCGTGCTCGCGCTGCTGCTCGTCTTCTTCTTCCTGCGTGACTCCCACCGGGCCATGGCGGCCCTGCGCTCCCTCGCGCCCGGCGACACCGCCGACACCCTGGAGGCCATCGCCCGGCGGGCCTTCGCCGGGGTGGAGGGGTTCATGCGCGGGACGACCGTCATCGCCCTCATCGACGCCCTGTGCATCACCGTCGGCCTGCTGGTCCTGCGGGTGCCCGGCGCGGTGGGGCTCGGCGCGCTCGTCTTCGTCGGCGCCTACATCCCCTACCTGGGTGCCTTCATCTCCGGCGCGGTCGCCGTGCTGGTCGCACTCGCCGACCGGGGGTTCGTCATCGCGCTGTGGGCGTTCGGGGTGGTGCTCGCGGTGCAGGTGCTGGAGGGCCATGTGCTGCAGCCGGCGATCCAGAGCCGGACCGTGCAGATGCACCCGGCCGTGGTGATGCTGGCGATCACCGCGGGCGCCTCCGTCGCGGGCATCCTCGGCATGCTCCTCGCGGTCCCGCTGACCGCGGCGGCCTTCGGCGTCGGAGCGGAGCTGCGCGAGCGCTACGGCGAGGCGGCCGAGCCCGCCGACGGGGCGCCGCCCGGCGCGTCCCCCGACACCCGACGTCAGCCGTAGGACGCGCCCGCGCCCCGCAGCACATCCCCTACGCCCCGCCGCCGGGCGCAGGCGCGCCCCGGACGCACCATCCCCCCACGCGCCGTCGCCGTCTCCCCCCCACGCGCCCTCGCCGTCCGCCCGCAGCCCCGCCCGGGCCCCCGGCGTCAGCCCATCCCGTCGGTGTCCGCCCACGCGTCCCATCGGTGTCCGCCCGCACGTCCCGCCGGCGTCCGTACGGGCGCCCCGCCGGTGTTCGTACGCCCCCGGAGCGCCATCCCCCTCGCTCGGCCGCACGTCTGCCCGCTCGCCCCACACGTCTGCCCGCTCGTCCCGTACGTCCGCCCGCACCCCCTGCCTGCGCACGCCCCGCCCAGGCGCTGCCGTCGTCCGTATGCACACCCCGCCGGTGTCCGTACGCGCCCCGGCGCACCACCCCCCCACGCCCGTCGGCGTACGCCCCGCCCGCACGCGCCGTCCGGTCGCCGGACGGCGCCGGGCCCCGTCGGGCCTTGCCGTAACCTCCGTGCCCCCGGCCCTGTCCCCTCAGCCGCCCTGCCCCCGCCCGTTACGCCTCGGCCGGTGTGGTCGTCGGTTCGCAGAGTTCGAACCAGATGCTCTTGCCTTCGCCCCGCGGTTCCACCCCCCACGCGTCCGCGAGGTGTTCGATCAGCATCAGGCCGCGGCCGGAGGAGGCCAGCTCGCCGGGGCGGCGCCGGTGCGGCAGGTCGTCGCCCGTGTCGAAGACCTCCACCCGCAGCCGCCGCACGGCCTCCTCACCGGTGACCTCGGCGAGCAGCAGCGCGTCGGCGTCGGTGTGCACCAGCACGTTGGTGACCACCTCGGAGACCAGCAGCACCGCCGAGTCCACCTGCTCGGCGGAGTTCCAGTCGTGCAGCAGGTCGCGCAGGTGCTGGCGGGCCTCGGCGATCCGGTCCGGCTCGTCCTGCGCCACCGACAGCAGGGTGCGCCGTACCGTGTGCCGTACCGTGACGGCGTCGCCGCAGCCGCAGCCCTCTCCCGGCCGGCACAGCAGCAGCAGCGCGATGTCGTCCTCACGCCGGTCGGCCAGCGGGCCGGTGGTGTGGTGCGAGGACGGCCCGTGCACCGCCTGCACCAGCACGTCGGCCAGGGACTCCAGGTCACCCTGGTGGTCCTCCAGCGTGGCGCGCAGCCGGCGCCAGCCGCTCTCCATGTCGTGCCCGCCGGTCTCGATCAGGCCGTCGGTGCACAGCATCAGCGTCTCGTCGGGTTCGAGAGTGAACCGGGTCGTCGGGTAGTCGGCGTCCGGGTCGATGCCCAGCGGCAGTCCGCCCGCCGTCGGACGCATCATCACCGTGCCGTCCGCCATCCGGATCACCGGGTCCGGGTGCCCGGCCCGGGCGATCTCCAGCCTGCCGGTCGCCGGGTCGGCCTCCGCGTACAGGCAGGTCGCGAAGCGCAGGTCGGCCAAGGGGTCGTCGCCGGAGGCCAGCGTGACACCGTGCAGGAAGCGGGAGGCGCGGGAGAGGACGGCGTCCGGGCGGTGCCCCTCGGCGGCGTAGGCGCGCAGCGCGATCCGCAGCTGGCCCATGAGCCCGGCCGCGCGTACGTCATGGCCCTGGACGTCGCCGATGACCAGCGCGAAGCGGCCGGAGGGCAGCGGGATCATGTCGTACCAGTCGCCGCCGACCTGGAGGCCGCCGCCGGTCGGGATGTAGCGGGCGGCCACCTGTATCCCCGGGATGTCGGGGCCGAGCGACGGCAGCATGGAGCGCTGGAGGCCGTCGGTCAGCTCTTGCGCGGTCTCGGCGGCACCGGCCCGGGTCAGCGCCTGGGCGAGCATCCGGGCGACCGTGGTCAGGACCGCGCGTTCGTCGGGCGTGAACGCCACCGGGTAGGTGAAGCCGGCCATCCAGGCGCCCATCGTGCGCCCGGCGACCGTCAGCGGCAGGAACGCCCACGAACGGCGGCCGAAGACCTGGGCGAGCGGCCAGGTCACCGGATAGCGCTCCTTGTACTCCTCCGGGGAGGACAGGTAGACGGCCCGGCCGGTGCGGACCACCTCGGTGGCCGGGTAGTCGGTGTCCAGCGGCATGTGGGAGAAGGGGTTCATGTCGCCGGGCTGGTGTCCGTGCTGGCCCGTGATCGTCAGCCGGTCGCCCTCCACCCCGAACACCACGAGCCCGTCCGGGGTGAAACCCGGCATCGACAGGCCGCCCGCCACCCGCAGCACCTCGGCGGTGGACCGCGCCTCGGCCAGGGCGCGGCCCGCGTCCAGCAGGAACGCCTCCCGGGAGCGCCGCCAGTCGCCGGTGACCGCGCTGCGGGCGGCTGCCGTGCCCGGGGTCGGCTCGGTCACCTCCTGGAGGGTGCCGATCAGCTCGTATCCCTGGCGTTCGGGGTCGTAGGACGGCTTGGACCGGCTGCGCACGACCCGCAGGATGCCGCCGTCGCCGTCCGTGACCCGGATGCGCACCTCGGCGAGGGTGTTCTCGGCGACCGCCAGCCGCACCACACCGGTGATCTCGTTCCAGTCGACCGGGTGCAGCCGTGCCCGGGTCTGTGCCTCCGTGAGGGTGGTCGGCTCCGCGGGCAGGCCGAGCAGCCGCGCCGCCTCCGCGTCCACCGTGACCAGCCCGGCGGCCGTGTCCCAGTGCCACAGCCCGGTCGCGAGAGCGGCGAGGACGTCCTCGACCGACGGGAGAGGCTCGCCAGTGCGCATTGCCCTACTTTATGAAGATTCGCCGGGAGCCTGCCACCCTGGTTCCGGCGGACGGTAACGGTGGGGCGCCGATCTTGGCGTGCCCGGTACCCTTGACGGGTCCGGGCCCCGTGCCCGTTCCCGCCGGTCCGCAGAGCCGGCGGGAGAGAACCCCACCACGAAGGACGATGAACGACGATGCATCGGTACAGGTCCCACACCTGCGGCCAGCTCCGCGCCTCTGACGTCGGCACCGACGTCCGGCTGAGTGGCTGGCTGCACAATCGGCGCGACCTGGGCGGCATCCTCTTCATCGATCTGCGCGACCACTACGGCATCACGCAGCTGGTCGCCCGCCCCGGCACCCCCGCGTACGAGGCTCTGGACAAGGTCTCCAAGGAGTCCACCGTCCGTGTCGACGGCCGCGTTGTTTCACGTGGAACCGAGAACGTGAACCCCGACCTGCCCACCGGCGAGATCGAGGTCGAGGTTGCCGAGGTCGAGCTGCTCGGCGCGGCACAGCCCCTGCCCTTCACCATCAACGCCGAAGACGGGGTCAACGAGGAGCGGCGCCTGGAGTACCGCTTCCTGGACCTGCGCCGTGAGCGCATGCACCGGAACATCATGCTGCGTACGGCGGTCATCTCGGCGATCCGCCACAAGATGACGGCGCTGGGCTTCAACGAGATGGCGACGCCGATCCTGTCCGCCACCTCCCCCGAGGGCGCCCGCGACTTCGTCGTGCCCTCCCGCCTGCACCCCGGCAAGTTCTACGCGCTCCCGCAGGCCCCGCAGCAGTTCAAGCAGCTGCTGATGATCTCCGGCTTCGACCGCTACTTCCAGATCGCGCCCTGCTTCCGCGACGAGGACGCCCGCGCCGACCGCTCGCCGGGCGAGTTCTACCAGCTCGACGTCGAGATGAGCTTCGTCGAGCAGGAGGACGTCTTCCGGCCGATCGAGCAGCTGATGACCGAGCTGTTCGAGGAGTTCGGCGGCGGCCGGCATGTCACCTCCCCGTTCCCGCGCATCCCGTTCCGCGAGGCGATGGCCAAGTACGGATCCGACAAGCCGGACCTGCGCGCCAAGCTGGAGCTGGTGGACATCACCGATGTCTTCGAGGGCTCGGAGTTCAAGGCGTTCGCCGGAAAGCACGTGCGCGCCCTGCCTGTCCCGGCTGTCCAGGACCAGCCGCGCAAGTTCTTCGACCAGCTCGGCGACTTCGCCGTCACGCTGGGCGCGAGGGGCCTGGCCTGGGTCCGCGTCGGTGAGGACGGCGCGCTGTCCGGCCCGATCGCGAAGTTCCTGACCGAGGAGAACGTCGCCGAGCTGACCAAGCGGCTCTCGCTCGCCCCCGGCCACGCCGTCTTCTTCGGCGCGGGCGAGTTCGACGAGGTCTCGAAGATCATGGGCGCGGTCCGCGTCGAGGCCGCCAAGCGGGCCGGCCACTTCGAGGAGAACGTCTTCCGTTTCTGCTGGATCGTCGACTTCCCGATGTACGAGAAGGACGAGGAGACCGGCGCGATCGACTTCTCGCACAACCCCTTCTCCATGCCGCAGGGCGGCCTGGAGGCCTTGGAGACCCAGGACCCGCTGGACATCCTGGGATGGCAGTACGACATCGTCTGCAACGGCGTCGAGCTGTCCTCCGGCGCGATCCGGAACCACGAGCCGGAGATCATGCTCAAGGCCTTCGAGATCGCCGGTTACGACCGTGAGACCGTCGAGGAGAAGTTCGCCGGCATGCTCCGCGCGTTCCGCTTCGGCGCCCCGCCGCACGGCGGCATCGCCCCGGGCGTGGACCGTATCGTCATGCTCCTCGCGGACGAGCCGAACATCCGCGAGACGATCGCCTTCCCGCTCAACGGCAACGCCCAGGACCTGATGATGGGCGCGCCGACCGAGCTGGAGGAGTCCCGCCTGCGCGAGCTGCACCTGAGCATCCGCAAGCCGCAGCCCAAGTAACTAAATAAGTAAGTCCCGGCCGTGCGTGCCGATCTGTCCTGACTCGCTCTTGACGATCGGCGCGCACAGCCGTTTCCGGGCCCGGTGACCGCTATTCCGGACCCGGGCTTCCGGAGTCCTCGTCCGGCTCCTCGTCGGATTCGTCCTCTGGTTCCTCGTCCGGGGACGCGCCGTCCTCCAGCAGCCGCTCGGCGATGTCGTCGGACCAGTGCTGGGCCCAGGCGCGCAGGGCGGTGATCCGGGCGTCGTCCAGCCCGTACCGGACGAAGTCGCGGTCGGAGTAGAAGTCCGTGCCCGTCAGCCGGGACTGCAGGGTGGGCAGGTCGAACGGGTCGTGGGCGTGCCGGCGGCCGAGTTCCTCCAGTTCGGGCAGCGAGAACCGGGCCGCGGCGGCCTGCGCGTCGATGAGGTCGACGGCCGCGCCCCGGTCGTACAGGGCCCGGATCTTCGTGCCGACGGCGTCCTCCAGGGAGAGCGTCGGACCGTACCCGGTGAGGTCCGGCGGCTGCCAGAAGGACTCCCGGTGCAGGGCGACGGCGCAGGGCTCGCCGGTCGGCGGGTCGGTGACCGTCAGCTGTGCGGTGCGCGCGGTGACCGCGCCGGGCCGCACCTGCCGTCCCCGTGCCTCCAGGGCCGCGCCCACGGCAGCGGCGATGTGCTCCATGGCCTCGGAACTCTCGGTGGCGAGGTCCAGGTTGGCGTGCGGGCGGCGGAGCAGTCCGTGCGCCTGGAGGGCGTAGCCGCCGGCCAGGACCGGGCCGTAGGGTCCGGCCGCGGAGACGGCGTCCGCGAGAAGCCTGCGATGGGGTTCGGGAATGTCCACGGGAAGATCTTTTCCGGCTTCCTGTCACACATGCGCGACGACGGGGTTCACAGGGGTGTCCGGAGTCCGGAGATCACACGAGGGGACCCTCTCACGCGTACCGCCCGGATCACCGTCACCCCGCCC
Organism: Streptomyces sp. NPDC042638; assembly: GCF_040647235.1. NCBI lineage: Bacteria > Bacillati > Actinomycetota > Actinomycetes > Kitasatosporales > Streptomycetaceae > Streptomyces > Streptomyces sp. NPDC042638. The sequence continues at coordinate 64,206 of NZ_JBEZBT010000007.1, read as the reverse complement.
GTCCTGACGCGAGAGGGCGCCGAGCCCGGCCGGCTCGGCGCCCTCTCCACGCGGTTCGGCGTGCGCGATCAGTCTTCGGTGCCGCCGAAGCGCTCCTTGTACGTCTCCAGGTCCTCGTCCGTCAGCTTCGCGAACAGCACCGGAGGCACCGTGAACGGGGTGCCGGCGGGAACCGAGTCCAGGGCCTTCGCCTCGTCGGCGGTGACCCAGGCGGCGGTGTCGTCCGGGAGGGCGAAGGCACCGCGCATCGCCGCCGAGCTGGCCGGGATCAGCGGCTCGGAGACCACCGCGTACAGGTGGATGAGGTTCATCGCCGTACGCAGGGTGAGGGCCGCGCCCTCCTTGTCCGTCTTGATCTCCAGCCAGGGGGCCTTCTCCTCCAGGTAGGAGTTGCCGGCCGACCACAGGGCACGCAGGGCCGCGGCGGCCTTGCGGAACTGGAGGGCCTCCATGTGCTCCTCGTACTCGGCGAGGAGGCGGGCGATCTCCTCGCCCAGCTTCCGCTCCGCCTCGCCGGGCTCGCCGCCCGCCGGGACCTCCTCGCCGAAGCGCTTCCTGGAGAAGGACAGCACGCGGTTGACGAAGTTGCCGAGGGTGTCGGCCAGGTCCTTGTTCACCGTGGCGGTGAAGTGCTCCCAGGTGAAGGACGCGTCGTCCGACTCCGGGGCGTTGGCGATCAGGAAGTAGCGCCAGTAGTCGGCGGGCAGGATGGCCAGGGCCTGGTCGGTGAAGACGCCCCGCTTCTGCGAGGTGGAGAACTTGCCGCCGTAGTACGTCAGCCAGTTGAACGCCTTGACGTAGTCGACCTTCTTCCACGGCTCGCGCACGCCCAGCTCGGTGGCCGGGAACATCACGGTGTGGAACGGGACGTTGTCCTTCGCCATGAACTCGGTGTAGCGGACCGTGTCGTCCGCCTCGTACCACCAGGACTTCCAGTCCCGGCTGTCCGGGTCCTGGTCGGCCCACTCCTTCGTCGCGCCGATGTACTCGATCGGGGCGTCGAACCAGACGTAGAACACCTTGCCCTCGGCCGCCAGCTCCGGCCAGGTGTCCGCCGGGACCGGGACGCCCCAGTCCAGGTCACGGGTGATGGCCCGGTCGTGCAGGCCCTCGGTCAGCCACTTGCGGGCGATGGAGGAGGCGAGCTGCGGCCAGTCCGCCTCGTGCCGGGCGACCCAGGCCTCGACCTCGTGCTGCAGCTTGGACTGGAGCAGGAAGAGGTGCTTGGTCTCGCGGACCTCCAGGTCGGTGGAGCCGGAGATCGCCGAGCGCGGGTTGATCAGGTCGGTCGGGTCCAGCACGCGCGTGCAGTTCTCGCACTGGTCGCCGCGGGCCTTGTCGTAGCCGCAGTGCGGGCAGGTGCCCTCGACATAGCGGTCCGGCAGGAAGCGGCCGTCGGCCGGGCTGTAGACCTGGCGGATCGCCCGTTCCTCGATGAAGCCGTTCTCGTTCAGCTTGCGGGCGAAGTGCTGGGTGATCTCCCGGTTCTCCGGGGAGGAGCTGCGGCCGAAGTAGTCGAACGCGAGCGCGAAGCCGTCGTAGACCGCCTTCTGCGCGTCGTGCGCCTGCGCGCAGAACTCGGCCACGGGCAGGCCCTGCTCCTTGGCGGCCAGCTCGGCGGGGGTGCCGTGCTCGTCCGTCGCGCAGATGTAGAGGACGTCGTGCCCGCGCTGGCGGAGGTACCGGGAGTACACGTCCGCCGGGAGCATGGACCCCACCATGTTGCCCAGGTGCTTGATCCCGTTGATGTACGGAAGGGCGCTGGTGATGAGGTGTCGAGCCATCGTGGCTGCTCCCAGGTCGCTGCTTTTCTGCGGTTTCGAACCTTGAAATCGTAGCCGACACGGGTGGGCCGCCCGCTTCCCGTTTTACAGGGTGGAAAGGGGCGGCCCAGGCGTTACTCGGTGTGACTTACTCGGTGTGACTCGTGTGGTGCGTGGTCACGGGCGCCAGGCGGCGAGTACGCCCTCGTACACCTCGGTGTCGGTCAGCTCGCGGGGGCTGGGGCCCGCGTGGAAGAAGGACGTGTTGCCGGTCTTCAGCTTGCGGAGGTAGTCGAAGGCCTTGTTGTCGTGCTCGCCGAAGGCGACGAAGGAGAAGAACAGGGCGGGGTGGGACTCCGCCGCCGCGGTGAGGGCCTGGGTGGCGGGGGTCTTGGCGTCGGGGGCGCCGTCGGTCTGGAAGACGACGAGGGCCGGCGTGCCGGGGTCCGCGGTCTTCTCGTAGTGGGCGAGTACGGCCTCCACGGCGGCGTGGTAGCTGGTACGGCCCATGCGGCCGAGGCCGGCGTGCACGTCGTCGATCCTGGTTTCGTGGTCGGCGGTGAGGGTGAGGTCGGCGGTGCCGTCGACCTCGGTGGAGAAGAAGACGACGTGGACCGTGGCCTCGGGGTCGAGGTGGGCGGCGAGGGCGAGGGTCTGGTCGGCGAGGGCCTGGGCGGAGCCGTCCTTGTAGTACGGGCGCATGCTCGCGGAGCGGTCCAGTACGAGGTAGAGCTTGGCCCGGGTGCCGGTGAGGTCCGTCTTCCTGAGGGCGGCTGTGGCGGCCTTGTAGGCGGTGGTGAGGGAGGGGGTGCGGGTACGGACTCGGGTGAGCGGGGTGGCGGGCTGGGCCTTGCGGCCGGGGTCGGTTTCGCCTTCGGCGTCCGTGTTCCCACCCGCACCACCCGGCTCAGGCTCGGGTTCGCGCTCCGGCTCGGGTTCGGGTTCGGGTTCGGTTTTCGCCTCGGCTTCGCCTTCGGCGTCCGTGTTCCCACCCGCACCACCCGTGCGGGATTCGTCGTCGGCCGCGGGTGGCCCCTGTGGGGCGTCCTCGCCGTCGGCGGGTGACGGGGTGGTGGCCGTCTCGCCGGGCTCCGCCGCGGCTTCGCTCGCTGCTTCCGCTTCCGGCTCGGCCGCTGTTTCGCCCGCTGCCTCTGCCTCCGGCTCCGCCGCGGCCTTTGCCTCCGGCTCCGGCTCCGGCTCTGCCTCCGGCTCTGCCTCCGGCTCCGCCGCGGCCTTTGCCTCCGGCTCCGGCTCCGGCTC
>NZ_JBEZBT010000007.1:58351-61085 GCF_040647235.1 Streptomyces sp. NPDC042638 | reverse complement strand
TCCGGCTCCGCCGCGGCCTTTGCCTCCGGCTCCGGCTCCGGCTCTGCCTCCGGCTGTGCCTCTGCCGCCGCCTCGCTGACTGCCTCCGCCTCCGGCGCCGGGGTGGGCTCGGCTGGTGCCTCTGCCGCCGGAGTGGGGCCGGCCGCGTTCGCGGGGTTCGTCTCGGGGGCTTCGGCGGCGGCCGGGGCCGGTGCTGCGTCCGGCTGGGGGTGGGGTGACTCGGCCTCGGCCGGGGTCTTGGCCTCGGCCCTGGTTTCCGGGTTTTCGGGCTCGGCCGGAGCGGTCTGCTCGGGCGCCTCGCCGTCGGCCGGGTTCTCCGGGGACTGGGACGGGTGCGGGACCTTGATGTTGTCGAAGGCCGCTGCCACCAGTTCGTGTTCCGACGACGACTGGCGGGGTTCGGGCAGGGAAGCGGAATCGACCCCCGGCCCGGATGCGGGCGGGGTCTGCGCGGGGGTCCGGTCCGCACCCTCCGCCTCGGTGGCTCGTGACTTGCGTGAGCGGCCGAATGCGTTCCGCAGGAGAGTGAGAATGCCCATGTGCGCAACCCTTCGCGTGAGTTGTAATCCGTCAATCGCTGGCCACGACGGACACGTAAGGTTAGCGGCCCCGGGTTGCCGGACCGCGTCAGTGCGGGGACGTGATCGCGCGGGCCGCGGCAACCTCCTGGCGCAGCGGTTCGAGGACGCTGCCGACGGGCCCGGTGAGGTCGGTGCGGACGGCGATCAGGGTCTCCGCACGCCGTACGCCCTCCGACAGCTCCCGGAGCTGCAGGGCCACCTGGGCGATCTCGCCGGCGGACGGAGGCGGCGCCCCGTGGCGGACGCGGACGCGGGCCGCCGTCGTGGCGTCCACGATGCGTTCCACGGCCACGACCAGCGGCCACCACGCGGCGGCGCGCCGGCCGGTCGGCGGCGGCTCGGTCAGGGCCCGTTGGAACTCCGTGCGGATGACGGACAGGTCGCGGTAGAGGCGGCGGCGCATGCGGGCGCGGGCGGACAGGTCGGTGCCGTCGCCGAACGCCGCCTCGACGTAGGCCGCAGTGTCGGCCACCGCGTCGGCCAGCCGGTCGCCCACGCGGCTGTGCCAGCTCTCGGGCCAGAGGAGGTAGCCGGCGGTGAGTACGATCGCGCAGCCCAGCAGCGAATCGTTCAGCCGCGGCAGCAGCAGGGCCGTTCCCTGGTGGTTGAGGATGTCGGAGAGGAGCAGGATCACCGGGGTGATGGCCGCCGTCTGGTAGCCGTAGCCCCGTGGGGTGAGGGCCGGGATGAGCGGGGCCAGGAGGAAGAGCACGAGGACGTCCCACCAGCCCAGGGAGACCTCGGCCAGCACGAACGCCGCCAGCACCAGGCCGGCCACCGTGCCCAGGGCACGCATCAGGGCGCGGGAGAAGACGGAGCCGAAGTCCGGCTTGAGGACGAAGGTGACCGTCAGCGCGACCCAGTAGGAGCGGGCGACGGGCACCAGGGAGACCAGGGACTGGGCGATGCCGATGCAGACCGCCAGTCGTACGCCGTAGCGCCAGGAGTTGGCGGACAGGACGACGTTGCGCGCGGTGCGGGCCGTACGGATGCCGAGCGCGGCCGGCCGGCCCAGGCGGTCGTCGATGCCCCGGGGGTCCACGTCGGGCGCGGTGACGACCTCGGCGGTGTGGCGCAGGGCGTGGTCCACCGCCCGGGCCGTCTCCGTGGTGGGCGCGGGGAGGTGGAGGGGCGGCAGTGACGCGTCGTCGCTCTCCACGGCGCGGGCCAGGTGGTGCAGCGCCTCGGGGATCTGCGGCGGAAGCGGGCCGGCCGCCAGGTGGGCCGCGGGGGCCGCCTCGATCACCGGGGTGATGGCGTTCAACTGCGCCAGCATCCGGGTGAGTTCGCGGTTGCGGCCGTGGTAGCGGGCGCGTCGGGCCAGGATCAGGTCGTACGACTGGTTCAGGGACTGGGTGACGGTGCGGCGGGCGTCCTCGTACTCCTCGGCGCGGTCCGTGCCGGCGATGGCGAGCAGGTCGGCGACCGTGCGGTAGGTGGCCGCGACGGCGGTCCGTTCGGGGACGCCCGCGCGCAGCGGCCAGGACAGCAGGGCCAGCAGGAGGACCAGGAGGCCGCCACCGGTCATCAGGACGGGGGCCAGCCACCAGGGGGACGGCATCGGAAGGCCCGCGCCGACCACGCAGTTGAGCAGCAGGAGCAGGCCGGAGACCGAGGCCACCGCACCGATCGTGGAGATCATGCCGGAGATCAGGGCGACGCCGGTGACCGCGGTCACCGCGTACCAGCCGTGGCCGTACACCAGGGTGCCCAGGGCCACGCCGACCGCGCCGAACAGCTGGGGGACGGCGATGTTGAGGATGCGCATGCGATAGGCGTCGGCGGTGTCGCCGATGACGCCGGACAGGGCGCCCATGGCGGCGAGGGCGCCGTAGGCCGGACGGCCCACGGCGAGGCCGATCGCCAGGGGCAGGGCCAGGCCGAGGGCGGCGCGGACCATGGCGGACCGGTTGGTGGGCGCCTGCTGGGGTTTGAGGTTCCGGACCAGCCAGTCGGGAGGGGTGAGGCCGATGGGGAACTCTCGGAGCATGCGCCCATTATGGCCGGATTGGTTCGGTCGGCCGGGGGCGGGTGCCTTGTTCGCCACCGGGGGCTTGCCCTTGCCCCCGCCCGGCCGTGCGCGCCGCCCGGCTGTCCGCGCCGCCCGCTGTCAGGTCCCCCGCCGTCCGCGCGCCGCCGTCGGCTTCGCCCGC
>NZ_JBEZBT010000007.1:0-58252 GCF_040647235.1 Streptomyces sp. NPDC042638 | reverse complement strand
CTGTCCGTGCCGTCCGCCGTTCCCTTCGCCCCGCTGCCCGTGCCGCCGCCGTCGGCTTCGCCCGCTGTCCGTGCCGTCCGCCGTTCCCTTCGCCCCGCTGCCCGTGCCGCCGCCGTCGGCCTCGCCCGCTGCCCGTGCCGCCGCCGTCGGCCTCGCCCGCTGTCGGTGCCGCCCCGCTGTCCGTGCCGCCCGCTGTCACGTCCCCCGCCGTCCGCCCCGCCCGCTCTCGGTTTCGGCCGCCCTCCGCGCCGTGCCCGTCGTCGTCACGTTCGTCCGTGCAGTGTGAGGTCGGTCAGCAGGGCGCGGTGGTCCGTGCCGGGCAGGCGCAGGATGTGGGCGTCGGTCACGGTGAAGTCAGGGGAGAGCAGGACGTGGTCGATCTGGGCGCCGATGACGGAGGCGGTGCGGGAGGGCCAGCTCGGGGTGCGGTCGTGGCCGGTGAGGCGGGCCGCGTCGGACATGCCGGTGTCGAGGATGTGCCGGAAGGCCGCGTGGTCCTGGGAGGCGTTGAAGTCGCCGGCGAGGATCGTCGGGGTGCGGGGCCCGGCGGCGGCGAAGGCACGGAGCCGGCCGAGTTCGCGGCGCCACAGGCCGACCTGGCCCGGCAGCGGTGGCATGGGGTGGGCGAGCTGGAGGCGTACGGCGTGCCCGCGCACATCGGCCACGGCGCCGGGCATGCCCATGGTGCCGGTGACACCCGGGGCCGGCGTCAGGGGGAAGCGGCTGAGCACGATGGAGCCCTTGGAGCCGTCGGCCTCGACGGCCCGGCGGTACGGGTAGGTGTCCGCGACCTCGCGTTCCAGCGCGGTCCGGCAGCCGGGGTCGCACTCCTGGACGAAGACCACGTCCGGGCGCCGGTCCCGCACCACCCGGATCAGGGCGGGGGTGGCGCGGCCGAACTCGACGTTCGAGGTCAGCACGCGCAGCGCGGCGAGGGGCGGCCCGTCGGGTTCGCCGGTCCCGCCGTACGGCTCCCGGTACCAGGCGAGCAGTCCGAGGACGACGACCGCCCACACCAGCCCCGCCCACCAGCGGGCGAGCAGCGCGCACAGCAGCGCGAAGCCGGCCGGCACGAGCAGCCAGGGCAGGAAGGCGAGGAGCTGGGGTACGGGGGTGATGCCGTCGGTGTCGGCGGCCCGGCAGCCGACGACCACGCTCACCCCGGCGAGCAGCAGACCGGCACACCAGGCGCCGGTCCTGCGTCCGCGGCCCTGGGTCACGGGAGCGAGCCTACGATCAGCCGTCCAGGCGCGCCAGGAAATCACCCAGCGCCCGGTTGAACTCCCGCGGGCGTTCCAGGTTGGGCAGGTGGGCGGCGCCCTCGACGACGTGCAGTGCGGAGTCGGTGAGGGCCGCGTGCATCGCCTCGGCGTCGGCGACGGGGGTGTAGGTGTCGTCGGAGCCGACCAGGACGAGGGCGGGTACCGGCAGCGTGGCCAGGAGGCCGCGGTAGTCGGGGCGCTCGGCCCGGCCGCGCAGGGCTGCCGCGGCGCCCTGCGGTGAGGTGGCCGTCATCATGCCGTGCACATGGGCCTTGACCTCGGGGTCGGCGTACGGGGCGACCATCTTCTCCAGCACCTCGTCGGCGTAGCCCCGCATGCCCTCGGCGAGCAGCCGGTCGGCCATGGCGTGCCGGTGCCGCCTGCCCTCGGGGGTCTCGGCGGCGGGGAAGGTGTCGGCGAGGACGAGGCCCCGGATCCGGTCGCCGAAGCGGGCGGCGCACTCCATGGCGATCTGGCCGCCCATGGACAGGCCGGCGAGGACGAAGGTGTGGACGCCCAGGTGGTCCAGGAGTTCGGCGATGTCGGCGGCGTGGCGGGAGAGCGGCACCGTGCCGGGGGTCACGGGGGAGGCGCCGTAGCCGCGCAGATCGGGGGCGATCACCCGGCGGGCGGTGGCGAACTCCGTCAGCTGCGGGTGCCACATCGTGCGGTCGAAGGGGTGGCCGTGGACGAGAACGAGGGGAGCCCGGGAGGGAATTCCGGGGTCTTTGTCCTCGAATGCGAGGAAGGGAGGCATGTGACGACCCTAGGGGCGTGCCGTCGCTCGGTGCAATAAAATCTTTGCTCTCGGTGCAATGCGACGGCTCGGGAACCGGGGGCCGGGGTGCAGGCCAATGAGCCGTATTCAAGGGGGACTTGTGGATGACTACCGGCACATCGCCGACCGGATCGCGGCCGACATCACCGGCGGACGCCTGCTGCCCGGCCAACGGCTGGTACCCCAGCGCGCGTTCGCCCGCCGGCACGGCATCGCGCCCTCGACGGCAGGCCGGGTCTACGCCGAACTCGTGCGCCGGGGACTGGTGGTGGGCGAGGTCGGACGCGGCACCTTCGTGCGGGCCACCGCGCCGGACGGGCAGCCGGGGCACACCCTGACCGAGGCGGCCGGCGCCCCGCCGGTGAACCTGGAGCTGAACTACCCCACCGCTCCCGGCCAGTCGGAGCTGCTGGCCCCGGCCCTGGCGCCGCTGCTGCGGCCGGACGCGCTCGGCCAGGCGCTGCGGCCGGCCGCCGCCGCGGGCACCCCGGCGGCCCGGGAGGCGGTCGCCGCCCTGCTCGCCAGGGCCGGACAGCGGTTCCGGCCGGAGCGGATCCTGTTCACCGGCAACGCCCGCCAGGCGATCGCCGCCACCCTCGCCTCCCTGGTCCGGCCCGGCGGCCGGGTCGGCGTGGAACCGCTGACGTATCCGCTGGTGAAGGAGATCGCGGCCCGCCTCGGGCTGGTCCTCGTCCCGCTCGCCACGGACGACGAGGGGCCCGTGCCGGAGTCCGTCGCCGCCGCTCACCGCCGCGCGCCGCTGTCCGCCCTGTACCTCCAGCCGGCCCTGCACAACCCGACCTCGCGCAGGACGAGCCCGGGGCGGCTGCGGCAGCTGGCCGACACCGTCCACAGGCTGGGGATACCGGTGGTCGAGGACCGCGTCTGGTCCTTCCTGCACCCGGGCGGCACACCGCCGCTCGCCGCGCTCGCGCCGGGGCTGGCGCACCTCGTCGACGGCCTGTCCAAGCGGGTGGCGCCGGGGCTCACCGTGGGGTTCGTCGTCGTACCGGAGGACCGCGTCGAGGCGGTGGCCCGGGCCGTCCGCTCCGGCGGGTGGAGCGCGGGCGCCTTCGCGCTGGAGGCGGCCGTGCGCTGGCTAGGCGACGGCACCGTGGACCGGCTGGTGGCCGCCAAGCGGCAGGACGCGCGGCGGCGGCAGCGGCTGGTCGCCGAGCGGCTGGCCGGGTTCGCCGTACGCTCCGATCCGGCCGCCTACTTCGCCTGGTGGGAGCTGCCCGCGCCGTGGCGTGCGGACACCTTCACGGCCGCCGCGCGGGCGCACGGGATCGCCGTCACCCCGGGCACGGCCTTCCGCGTGGACCCCGGCCGCACCCCGGACGCGGTCAGGCTCGGGCTCGCGTCGGTGCCGGAGCCGAGGCTGGCGCGGGCGCTGGCGACCCTCGCCGACGTCGCGCGGGACGGGGCAGCCGCAGGTACCGGGTGAGCCAGGTGAGCAGGGCCACCGTCAGGCCGAGGCCCAGCAGCAGCCAGGCGGCGGTGCGCAGCGTGCCGGTGAGGGCGTCGTAGACCGCGCCCGCGGCCGGGTGGGACACACCGGTGGGCAGGTCGGCCAGGGTCAGGCCGCGGCCGACGGAGAGGGCGAGGGCGAGCAGGGCGCCGCCCAGGGCCGTGCCCAGGCCGGTGGCGACGACCGCCCGGCGTCGACGGACGGCGATCGCGATCCCGCCGACGGCGAAGGCGACGGACGCCACCGGCATCCAGAAACCGGCGACTTCGAGCACGTGGAACCCCTTCCGGAGCGCGGTCAGCCGGCCCGCCGGGAGCACGGCGATCGCGGTGTGCTCCACCGGGATGCGTGCGGCGAACGGCACGTGGTCGTGGGTGAGCTGGCGCTTGACCTGGGCGGTGACGGGGGCCAGGTCGACCACGACGGCGTGCTCGTCCTCCTCGCGCAGGGCGCGCAGGACGGCGTCGTGGGTGACCCGGTTGCCGGTGTCCCAGGCCAGCTGGAAGGCCCGCGTGTGCGTGAAGGAGCGCACCACGTCGTGCACGAACGGGCGGACCGAGCCGCGCATCGGGCGGATGTCCAGGTGCTGGTCCACCGCGCGCAGGATGCCGTCACCGACCGTGTCCACGACGGCCTCCCGCACGGCCGGGTCGGCGGCGAGCGGCGCCATCGTGGTGACGTAGCGGCCCGTGTCGGCCAGCCCGTACGCCGCCCACGCCGCCAGCGCGCCGAACGGTGCGAGCAGGCAGGACAAGGCGATCAGCAGGGCCGACAGGGCGCTCCTGCGGCGTCGTGAGGGCACGCTCCCAGACAAGGGCTCCGCGGGCCCGCGCGCGAGCGGGAGGACTGCATCCGGGCGGCGGGAGGACCCCCTTGGCGCAACCAGGTCTTCCGCCCTCCGGTGGAGCGTTCACCCGAACGGGTGTTTCCTGGTGCTGGGGCGGCTCCGGCTCGCCCGGCTCCTCAGGGTCGTGGGGCCGGCCGTGTCCGGAGCCTCGCTCCGTGAGGAGGAGGGGACGCAGGGGAACGCGTGGGGCCCGGCCGGCCGGGCCCCACGCGTACCGCGGGGTGCGCCCGCTCAGCGGATCCCGCTCAGCGGATCCCGCTCAGCGGATCCCGCTCAGCGGATCCGCCGTCCGGACGCGTCCTCCCGCGTGTAGTAGCGGTAGAAGAGCACGGCGAAGGTGACCGCCGACATCAGCAGGGACATCAGCACCGACCGCATCGTGTCGTCATGGCTGCCCTGGCCGGCGCCCTGGGTGGAGAAGAAGCTGCCGCTCTGGCTGTAGAGGAAGCCGAACGCGCAGCCGACGAACGCCGTCCACAGCAGCGCGTGCACCTCCCGCTGCATCCGGGGGGCCAGTGTCAGCAGTGCCAGGCACACCACCGCGAACACCAGCGCGCTGACGAAGCCGAGCAGCAGGTTCCAGCCGGTGACCGGACCGCCGGACCGGTTGTTGGCCGCCACCCAGTAGCCGTAGACCAGGCCCAGCGCGACCGGTACGGCGATCCTGGCCATCGCGTGGGTGCGGGCGTCGAGGACGTCCGGCGGACGGGCGTGCACATCGGTGCCCCGGCCCTCCACCTCGGGTGTGCGGCCGGGCCGGGACATACCACCGGGTGCGGGTGCCGCTTGAGCCATGAGAGCACTCCTCTCTCCTCGCCCCCGGGTACCAGCGCACACCGGCGGGCACGGCCTGGCAACTCGGCCAGGAGGGTGACGAGTGCCCGGATGCGTGCGGTTGCCTCCCGTGCTTCGCTGAAGGACATGGAGGGCTGCCGGCCGTGACGGAGATGGAGTACGGGCGGCGGAGTCCGCTGCTGCGGGTCCGCGGGCGGAGCGTCGCGTGGCTGCCGCCCCTGCCGCTGCTCGTCGGCGTCATCCTGCTGGACTTCTCGACCGGCGAGGACTTCCGGATCATCTCCTGGATCGTCCTGGTCCCGGGCATCGCCGCCGCGATCTGCGGCGTGTGGACGACGGCCGCCTACAGCCTGCTGTCGCTGGTGACGTACGTGGCCGTGGACAGCGCCTGGCCTGACGAGTACAAGGCCGGATTCGGCGACTTCCTCCTGGTCGCCCTCGGCGGCGCCCTGGCCACCCTCGCGGCTGTCGCACGCGTGCGCCACGAACGGCAGATCGGGCACATCCGGGACATCGCCGAGACCACCCGGCGCACCGTGCTGCGCCCGCTGCCGCCGCGCTGGGCCGGCATCGAGCACGCGGGGGTGTACCTGGCCGCCGACGTCGACGCCCGGGTCGGTGGCGACTTCTACGACATCCAGCCCGGCCCGTACGGCACCCGGGTCTTCGTCGGTGATGTGCAGGGCAAGGGCCTGGGGGCCGTGGAGACCGCCGCCGCGCTGCTCGGCACCTTCCGCGAGGCCGGCTACCACGAGCAGGACCTCACCGCCCTCGCCGAGCGCCTGGAGACCCGGATGATCCGGCACCGCTCCCACACCGCCGCGATCGGCAGGGACGAGGGCGACCGCTTCGCCACCGCCGTCCTCATCGCCTTCGCCGACGACGCCCCGGACGCGATCGACATGATGAACTTCGGCCACGAGCCCCCGCTGGCCGTCGGTCCGCGCGGGGTCCGTGAGCTGCCCAGCGGCGAAGGGGTGCCGCTCGGCCTCGGTGACCTCGCGGGCCGGCTGCCGCCCGTGCACCGGGTGCCGCTGGCCCCCGACGAGACCCTGCTGCTGGTCACCGACGGGGTGACCGAGGCCCGCGACGGGCTCGGCGTGTTCTACGAGCTGGCCCGCGAGGTCGACCGGGCGGTCACCGCCGACCCGCGGCGCACCGAGCCCCGCCGCCTGGTCCGCCGGGTCCGCGACGGCGTCCTGCGGCACAGCCGGGGCCGGCTGGAGGACGACACCACGATCTTCGCGGTGCGACGGCTGCCGGCCGCCGGGAACGGCCGGGGCGAAGACCCCGAACAGGGAGGTTTGCGGTCCTGAGCCACCGGTTCGCGCCCGCAGCGGTTACGGTGCTGGCTGGAGAGCGGATCTACGGGGTCCTCGGGTCCGGAGGGTCCCTGGGGTCCGCAGGGTGAAGGGGGAGGCACGATGCCCGGAACCGTGCTGCTGCTCGCGGCCGCGCCGCTGGGCCGGGGGCGGCTGGTGGACGCGGCCGGTGTCCTGCCGGTGCTGGCCGCCGTCGCCCCCGCCGTGCTGTCCGGCGCCGTCACCGCGAACGTCGTCGAACTCGCCGATCCGCTGGAACCACAGGCCGTCCTCACCCGGCTGCGGGCCGCCGCGGCCGCCCCCGGACCGCTCACCGTGTACCTCACCGGGCAGCTGCACCTGGACCGCCGGCAGCACCGGCTCCATCTGGCCCTGGCCCGCACCACCCCCGCCACCGTCCGCTACACCGCGCTCCCCTGGCACTGGATCCGCGAGGAACTGCGGCTGCGCTCCGCCACGGACACCGCCCTCGTCCTCGATCTGCACGCGGACCCGGAGACCTGGCGGCACGTGGCCGAACACGGTCTCGACTCCGGCCCGCACACCGCGGTGTACGGCCGTGTCGCCCCGCCCGCACGGCGGGCCCAGGCCGAGCCGGCGTACATGAAGACGGTGGCGACCCTGCTGAGAAGCGGCCACCGGCCACCCCTCGACGTCCTTCACCAGCAGGCCCTGTCCCGCATCCCGGAGGAGACGAGGGGCAACCTGCTCCTGGCCCACGCCGGGGGACACGCCCCGGGCTTCGGGACGGCCGGCGGGCCGCCCCGGCCGCTCCAGCCCGACGTCCTGACCCCGGGCACGGTGACCGGCCTGACTCATGGGGCGGCGAGCGGCCCGGCACCGGGCACGGTGAGCGGCTTCGCTTCGGGCACGGTGAGCGGCCTGGCTTCGGAGACGGTGACCGGCGGTCCGCTGTCCGGTGCCGTGGCCGCGGGATACGCGCCGGGCCCCCTGCCGGGTGCGTCCGTGCCCGGTTCCCGGGCCGGCGGGGCCGCCTCCCCGGACCCGCACGCCGCCATCAGCGCCGCTGTGCGGGGCGGGCGGCACGGGGAAGCCGACGGGATCGCCGCCCGGTACGAGCACGACGCCGTGCGGGCCCACGGCGGCGGCTCCGAGCAGGCGCTGCACTGGAGCGAGGTGCGGGCCGACCTGGCGATGCTCGCGGGCGACCCGGTGCGCAGCTGCCGGGCCTGGCTGGCGGTGGCCGAGGCGCGGCTGGGCGCGGGGCAGGAGGCGGACGCGCCCGCCGTGGAGACGGCCGTGGACCGCGCCCACCACCAGTGGGCCCGCATCAAGGACACGGCGCGGGCCCGTGAACTCGGGCCCGCGCTCGCGGAGTTGCGGCTCAGGGTGCCGGGACGCCGAAGCGGCGCGCTGGAGAACGTCCGGCGGCAGCTGGGCCGGCTCCAGGCCGCCCAGTAGCCCGGGCCCCTGCGGGTCCCTCAGCCGGTGAAGGTGAAGTACTTCCAGGCGCCGTGCGTCGTGGAGTTCACGCTGTCACCGGAGGAGCCGTCGATGTACGACGAGCGGACCCGGAAGCGCCAGCCGACGTCCTGCCCGTGGTCGCCGTTGATGCGGACCTTGCTGACGCCGTCGGAGCCCAGCTTGAAGTACGCGGGGTCGCCCGGGTACCAGCGGCCCTGGTAGTACACCTCGAACTCGAACTTCTGCGCCCGGTTCGGGTAGTACGTCATCTTCGTCGTGACCAGCGGGTCCTTGGCCTTGTGGAAGAAGTAGTACGTGTGGCCCCACACGGACTTCGCCCGGTAGTGGCCGGAGACCGACGTGGACACGCTGACCTGGGTGCCGACCGTGGCGGAGGCGGAGGCGGACGTGTAGCGGGAGTCGCCCGCGAACTTCGCGGTGACCTTGGTGTCCCGCCTCAGGTCCAGCGTGACCGAGAGGTCGCCGTGGGAGTTGACCTTCCCGGCCTTGACCCGCTTGCCGGGCTTGTCCCCGCCGAACGGGTCGGCCCAGATCTCCACCGTACGGTTCTTGTACGTCGCGCCGAGGTGCGCGGTGAACGTGACGTCTTTGCCGTACGTGTACACCTTGCGGTTGTTGTCGATCGTCAGCTTGGGCCTGGCGCGGGAGACGGCGACGGAGTCCGAGCCGGAGCCGGCCGCGTGCTCGGCGTCACCGGCGAAGGTCACCGTGTACCGCACCTTGCCGCCGGCCGGCGGGGTGTCGGTGAAGGAGAACGTGCCGTCGGCCCTGAGGGTCGCCGCGGGCAGCGTCCTGCCCTTGGGGGAGTCCAGGTCGGTGCGGGTGACGGTCAGCCTGGTGCCGGCGCGGACGGCCGTCTTGGACGCGACCTTGCCCTTGACGGTGAGCTTCTTGGCGCGGGCGGCCGAAGCCGGCGCGTCGACCGTGACGGTGGTGGCCGCCTTCGTCGGGGTGTCGAGCACCCGCACGCGGTACACGCCGTCGCTGTTGGACGACACCGCGAACAGCCGTGAGGCGTCCGGTGCCCAGGCCAGGCCGGCGGCGGCGAGCCGGTCGGCGTTGCCGTCGGCGGAGGAGGACGGGAAGTCGTACTCGCGCACCGTGGAGTGCGAGCCCGGCTTGAAGACGTACACGTCCGGCTCGTACGCGCCGTCGATGCCCGCCGCGACCGAACCGTCCGGGGCGATGTCCACCGCGTTCGGGTAGGCGTTGACGGGGTAGTTGCCGTCGGCCGTCAGGTCGGCGGTCTTGTAGACGGCCTGGTAGTAGGGCGACGCGCTGGCCACCACGACGTCCTTGCCGTCGGGGGTGACGGCCAGGTCCCGCGTGTTGCCGCCCTCCACGGTGGCGTGGGCGGTACGGACGAGGGTGCCGGACGAGGCGTCGTACGTGGACAGCTCCGTCGGGCTCTGTACGGGCGTGCCGGCGACCAGCGTGCCCTCGGCGGCGTCCAGCATCGGGGCGGAGCCCCAGGTGCCGCTGGTGTCCTGGCGGAAGCCGACCGGGTAATGGCCGTCGAGCAGGTCGACGACGCCGATTTCACCCGTGCCCTGCTGGAAGTCGTAACCGAACCACAGCTTGCCCCGCGTCTCCGCGAGGTACTTCGGACGGATCGAGGGCGACGGCATCAGGATCCGCGTGACCTCGGTGGCGGAGGCGGCGGCGATGACGACGATCGCGCCCCGGCCGGGCACGGCCGCGTAGAGCGTGTTGGAGTCGGCCGACAGCTCCAGGTCCGTCACGCCCGTCAGCGAGGTCAGCTGCTTGACGACCTTTCCGCTGAAGTCGGTGACGACGATCTTGCCGTTGGCGGGGTCGCTGATGAAGACCCGCTGGTGGAAGCCGTCCGCCACGATGTCGCCGACGGACTTCACCGGCAGGATCTGGCTGGAGTCGGCGACCGCCGGTGTGGCGCCGAGCGCCATGGAACCGCAGAGGACCGCCAGGGCGGTGGCAGCGGTGAGAGAGCGTTTGCGCACGCTGATTCGAACCCCCCGGAACGAATGAAAGGCAGGGACCACGCGGGCACGGCGAGTCGTCAGCCCCCGGTGCATGAGCCATGTGCCTCGTGTGGCGAGTGCGCAAAGACTAGGTCATGTCACCGACAACAGCGCCAGGGCCCCGGACACAAGGGTGCGGACACCCGGGGCGACCGTGGACAGGTCGGGCGCGAACCGGGGGCTGTGGTTGCTCGGCACGGCCGAGAACTT
Source organism: Streptomyces sp. NPDC042638 (assembly GCF_040647235.1). Lineage (NCBI taxonomy): Bacteria > Bacillati > Actinomycetota > Actinomycetes > Kitasatosporales > Streptomycetaceae > Streptomyces > Streptomyces sp. NPDC042638. The sequence continues at coordinate 48,121 of NZ_JBEZBT010000007.1, read as the reverse complement.
CTCGGGGAGCGTGTCGCCGGGCGCCTGCTCCCACACCTCGGCGGGGGTGGTGGTGACGAACCAGTAGGCGTACGGGATCGAGCCGAGCGCCAGCTCGGGGAAGTCCTCGCTGCCCATCGCCGGGCCCGGGTCGAAGACCGTCTCCGTGCCGAACACCTCGCCGTGCACGGCGGCCACGGTTGCGTCCGTGCCGGCGTCGTTCACGGTCATGGGGAAGGTGGCGCCGACGGTCACGTCCGGCTCGCGCGGGCAGCCGGCGGCCAGGCACTCGCCGTGCGCGATCCGCCGGACCGCGGCCAGCATCCGCTGCCGGACCGCCTCGGTCCGGGTGCGCAGGTTCAGCGCGATACGTGCCTCGGCGGGGATGATGTTGTGCCGGGTGCCGGCCTCGATCCGCCCCACCGTCAGCACCGCGGACTCGCCCGCCGCGATCTCCCGGGACACCACCGTCTGCAGCCGGGTGACGAGATAGGCGGCCGTCACCACCGGGTCCACGGTCGCCTCCGGGCGCGAACCGTGCCCGCCGCGGCCGTGCACCACGATGTCCACGTCCGTCGAGGCGGACATGATCAGGCCGGGTACGTGCGGGTACAGCCCGGCCGGTCCCGGAGCGGCGTGCTGCCCGAGCAGCACGTCCGGCCGCCCGAACCGCTCGTACAGCCCGTCGGCGATCATCCGGGCCGCGCCCTGCCCGGTCTCCTCGGCGGGCTGCCCCACCACCAGCAGCGTCCCGCTCCAGCTCTCCCGCCCGGCCGCCAGCGCCTGGGCCGCCCCGGCCAGCCAGGTGACGTGCAGGTCATGCCCGCAGGCGTGCATCACACCGGCGGTGCCGGAGGCGTACGGCAGCCCGGTCTCCTCGGCGACCGGCAGCGCGTCCATGTCGGCGCGCACCAGCACGACGGGGCCCTCCCCGTTGCGCAGCACTCCGGCGACCCCGGTGCCGCCGACGCCCTCGGCGACCTCGAACCCGGCACCTTCGAGCCGGCCGGCGAGCTTCGCGGCGGTGCGGTGCTCGCGCAGGGACAGCTCGGGGTGCCGGTGCAGGTCCCGGTAGAAGTCCTCCAGTCGGGGGGTGTCGAGATCGGCGGTCAGGTCCATGGCGACACGGGCGGCGGGGGAGGTCACGGGGTCAGGGTAGGCCCTGCCCGACGGCGACCGCGGTGCGGCGGCGCCCCGGGACGCGGCCGGCCCGGCCCGGCCGGTCGTACGCCACCGGCCTCACCGGTCCGCCTGCACAGCGGCCGTCGAGGCCGGCGGGACGTCGGCCGCCCGGGCCGGACCGGCGTTGGCCGCGAGGAGCAGGGCCGTGGCGGCGACGACGGCGGCGACGACGCCCCGGGTGGCGGAGGACCGGCCGGCCGGGCGTATGCGGGAGTGGGAGAGGGCGGTGGGGGGTGCGTAAGGTGCGGATGTACGTCCTGGCACGGCGACCTCGCAACACGAACAGCGGCGTATTAAGCGTGCTTAATCCGCCATTTAACCTAGGGGTTACCGGATCCCAACGGCAAGGGGTGCCGGGCGAGTTGGGGGGAGCAGGGACATGCGCGAGCGGGACGATGCAGAGGTCGTCGGGCGGCGGGTGCAGCGGCTGCGCACCCAACGCGGACTCACTCAGAGGCAGTTGGCGGAACCCGCCTACACGCCGGCCTACATCTCCACCCTGGAGGCGGGGCGGGTCCGGGCCTCGGACGAGGCGTTGCGGCACATCGCGGACCGGCTCGGGGTCGCCTTCGAGGAGCTGTCCGTCGGCCGCCCCGCCCGCCTCGCCACCGATGTGCGGCTACGGCTCACCGAGGCCCAGCGCGCCCTCGCCGACGGCCGGGCCGAGGAGGCCGCCGCCCAGTACGCCGTGCTGCGCGCCGAGGCGGAGGCCCACGGGCTCGGGGGCGAACAGGCCGCCGCCCTGCTCGGACTCGGGGAATGCGCCCTGGAGACCGGACGGCTGACCGAGGCCCGCGAGCACTTCGAGCGGGCCGAGGAACAGATGGCCGGAAAGGCCCTGCCGGTGCGCGTCCCCGCCGTACGCGGCCGGGCGGTCGCCCACTACCTCGCCGGTGAACTCCGCTACGCGGTCTACCTCCTGGAGTCCACCCTCGACGAGCTGAACCGCGGCGGGCTGCACGACCCCGACGCGCTCCTGCTGCTCTACGCCAGCGTCATCGGCCCGTACATGGACATGGGCGCCCACGCCCGCGCCGCCCAGGCCGCCGAGTTCGCCCTCGCGCTCGCCCCGCAGGCCGGCGACCCCGCGCTGATCGCCCGGATGCACCGCTCGGTGGCCCGCACCCTGCTCGCCGAGGGCCGGGTCGCCGAGGCCGACGCCTCCCTGGCCAAGGCGGCCGAGCTGTACCGCCAGCTGCGCCTGCGCACCGAGCTGGCCAACTGCCACTGGATGCGCGGCTACGTCTGCGCCCAGAACGGCGAGCTGGACCGGGCCGAGGCGGAGCTGCGGCAGGCGCACACCATGCTGTCGCGGACCCGCGCCGCCCTGTACCGCAGCCAGGCCGCCGTCGAACTCGCCGACGTCCTGCACCGCCGGGGGAAGTCGGAGGAGGCCGCCGAGCTGCTGGAGGGCGTCCTCGGGGACTTCTCCTCCGAGCGCGGCGCCGTCCACGCCGCCGCCGCGCACCGCCTGCTCGGCATCATCGCCGAGGACACCCGGGACACCGAGGCCGCCGAGGAACACTACGTCCGCGCCCTCAGCCTCCTGGAACGCGCGGGGGCGGCCGGTGACCTCGCCGACCTGTGCCGCCTGCTCGGCGACCTGCTGCGCCGCACGGGCCGCGTCGAGGCCGCCCTGGACGCCTACCGCACCGGCCTCGGCCACCGCACCGCCCCCGGCACCACCACCCTCGGCCCGGCCCCGGCCCAGCCACCCCTGTGAGCCGGGGCCCGTCCCGCTCTCACACCTGCGCCCGGCCCTGTCTGCGGACGTCCGACAGACGGAGCGCGCCGATCTGGACGGCGGCCTGCGTCGCGTCGTTCGGTACGTCACCGAGACCGGCGTTGGTGAGGGCGAAGGCGTCCTCGCCCACCCGGACGGCGGCCACATCCATGGTGAGCAGGAACTCCTGCCCCTCGGATGCCGTACCGGCGACGGTGACCCGCAGGCCCTGGCGTACGTCCCCGACCTCCGGCAGCGGGGCGTTCGTGACCTGCACGTCCTCCACGAGCCCGAGATCCGTGGTGGCCGTGAACCGTGCGCACTGCACCGGCATCGTGCCCAGCCAGGCCAGCGTGGCGTCGACGTCCGCCGGGCGGCGCGCGCCGAGCTGGTAGCGGAGCTGGGCGTCGGTGTCGGCGTCGTCCAGGCCGATCGCGACGCGGGCCGGGGCGCCGAGCAGCTCGTCGCTGTAGAGGGCGTCCAGCAGGCGCTGGCACTCCCCGGCCGTGGTGCGCGTCTTCAGCAGTCCGTCCCGCCAGGTGGCCGCGCCGCGCGTGGCCGTCCAGGGGGCGCCGAGGTCCGTCTGGGTGATCAGGGCGGCCTGCGCCTGCTCGTCGGTGAGCGTGGCACCGTCGGCTCGCGCGGAGGTCTTCGACGTGGGCGCCGGCCGGTCGACCGTGGGCAGGGGGTGCGGCGCGCTCTGCGGTTGGCGCAGGCCGAGGGCCGCGCAGCCGCCGACGATGAGGAGACCGGTGGCGAGGAGGGGGAGGAGGACGGCACGGGGTATCTGGGGGCGTATCGCGGGGGACATCGATGCCTCCTGGGCTGCGTACGGCCGGCGGGATGCCTGATCTCACGGCACCACCGGCCCGGGCCGCCCACCAGCGCTCCGGTCCGTACGGGTGAGGGGCGCCGGAAAACACGTGGTGGGGGCCGTAGGGCGGCTGTTACGGTCCGGGCCATGCAGCGCGCCCAGCAGTGCCCGTCGAACACGACGACGCCGGAGACCGTCCCGGCGCGCTGACACCTGACCAGCATCGAAGCCCCGGGGCGCACGCCCCGGGGCTTCGGCATGTCACGGGGTGTCCGCCTCTCCCGCCGACCCACGCAGGAGACCCCATGAACGACCAGGCCCGCGACGACGACCGAGCCCGCGACGACGACCAGGCCGGGCTCGCCGACCACCGCCGCCTCGGCCGCGAACTCGGCCTCTTCGGCACCGACCCGCTGATGGGCGCCGGTCTGCCGTACTGGCTGCCCGACGGCGCCGTCGTCCGGCACACCCTGGAGGAGTACGTCCGGGACGCCGAACGCCGGGCCGGCTACCGGCACGTGTACTCGCCCGCGCTCGGCAAACGGGAGCTGTACGAGATCTCCGGGCACTGGGAGCACTACCGCGACGACATGTACCCGCCGATGAGGCTCGGCGCGGAGGAGGTCGTGCTGCGGCCCAGCCTCTGCCCGCACCACGCCCTGATCTACCGCTCCCGCTCCCGCAGTTACCGCGAACTGCCCCTGCGCATCGCCGAGCTGGGCACCATGCACCGTGCCGAGCTGTCCGGCGTGCTGGGCGGCCTGACCCGGGTGCGCGCCATCCACCTCAACGACGCCCACGTCTTCTGCACCCTGGACCAGGCGGTGGCGGAGGCCCGCGCGGCCCTTGAGCTGATCGCCCGCGCCTACGCCGACCTCGGCATCCGGGCCGTGCGCCACCGCCTGTCCCTGCCCGGCGAGGGCGGCAAGTACGTCGCCGGCCCGGAGCTGTGGCACCGGGCCACCGGGCTGCTGCGGGAGGTCCTCGCCGAGGCGGGGGTGGCCCACGAGGAGGCCGAGGGCGAGGCCGCGTTCTACGGCCCGAAGATCGACGTGCAGATCGCGGACCCGGCGGGCCGCGAGTCCACCCTGTCCACCGTGCAGATCGACTTCCACCAGCCCGCCCGCTTCGGCCTGCGCTACACCGGCCCCGACGGTGCGAAGCACCGGCCGGTGATGGTGCACCGCAGCGTCATCGGCAGCGTCGAGCGGGCCGTCGCCCACCTCGTCGAGGTGCACGGCGGTGCCTTCCCGGCCTGGCTGGCCCCGGTCCAGCTGGTCGTCCTGCCGGTCGCCGAGGAGCAGGTGGAGCAGGCGGCGGCGCTGGTCCGCGAGGCCGTCGCACGCGGCCTGCGCGCCGAACTCGCCGGACCTGGGGACGGCACCCTCGGGGCCCGGGTCCGCGCCGCGCGCCTGGTCCCGTACCAGGCGGTGATCGGCGCCCGGGAGGCCGGCGCCGGGCTGGCCGCCGTACGGCTGCGGGACGGGCGGCGGCCCGTCGCGCTCCCGGTGTCCGAGCTGCTGCACCGGATCACCGCGCGGGTGGCGGCGCGGGGCACCGCGCTCTGGGCCTGAACACACCGCTCATCGCATCCCGACCTGATCTAAGGTCGGCACGACGGAAGGAGTCCGCCGTGACCGGTCAGCCCATCCCTGTGATCATCGACTGTGACACCGGGGTCGACGACGCCCTGGCCCTGCTGTTCGCCGTACGCCACCCGGGACTCGACCTGCGCGCCGTGACCTGTGTGGCCGGGAACACCGACGTCGACGGCGTGGTCCGCAACACCCTCACCGTGCTGGAGCGCGCGGGCGCCCCCGACATCCCCGTGGGGCGGGGTGCCGAGCGCCCGCTGCTGGAGCCGGCCCGCCCGGCCCGGCACGTGCACGGCGCCGACGGCATGGGCGACCTGGGCCTGCCGGCGCCCACCCGGGCCCCGGCGGACGTCGACGCCGTCACCCTGCTGCGCCGGGAGATCCTCGCCTCCCCGCGCCCGGTGACCCTGATCCCGACGGCCCCGCTGACGAACATCGCCCTGCTGCTGCGCACCCACCCGGAGGTGACCTCGCACATCGAGCGGATCGTGTTCATGGGCGGCGCCGTGACCACCGGGAACGCCACGCCGGTCGCGGAGTTCAACGTGTGGCACGACCCGGAGGCGGCGGCGATCCTGCTCACGGCCGGGGTGCCGATCACGATGTACGGCCTGGACGTCTTCATGCGGGTCGTCGTCCCCGCCGAGGAGGTGCACCGGCTGCGCACGAGCGACGAGCCCGGCACCCGGCTGGCCGGCGACCTCCTCGCGCACCGGCCGACCACCCAGGGCGAGGAGCCGGAGGCGGAGGAGGCGGGCGGCCTCGGCGACGCGGGCGCGGTGTGCGCGGTCGCCGACCCGCGGGGCATCACCACCCGGCTGCTGCCGGTCGAGGTCTCCCTGGCCCCCGGCCCGGCCCGCGGCCAGACCGTCGTGGACCGCCGCCCCCGGCCGGGCGAGTCCGAGATCCACGAGGGCGGACGCGAACGGGCCCTGGTGGACGTGGCGTTGGACGTGGACGTCGACCGTTACGTCAAGCTGTACCTGGAAACGGTCGAGCGCTAGTCCTTGTTCCTTTTCCGGGCAAGGTGGACAGAGTCTGTACTGTCGACCGAACGGCACAGCGACCGTCGGACCGCCCGAACGGAGCCCGTATGGCAGACCTTTCGCCGGATCCCTCCCCGGAGCCCTCGCCCGACCTCTCCCCCCGGAACCCCGACTGGTGGCGGCAGGCCGTCGTCTACCAGGTCTATCCGCGCAGCTTCGCCGACGCCGACGGGGACGGCCTCGGTGACCTCCGGGGCGTCACCGAGCGGCTGGACCACCTCGCCACGCTCGGGGTGGACGCCGTGTGGCTGAGCCCCTTCTACCCTTCCGAACTCGCCGACGGCGGCTACGACGTCATCGACCCGCGCGGGGTCGACGAGCGCCTCGGCACCCTGGCCGACTTCGACGCCCTGGCCGCCGAGGCGCACCGGCTCGGCCTCAAGGTCGTCGTGGACGTCGTCCCCAACCACACCTCCCATCTGCACCCCTGGTTCCAGGAGGCGCTGCGCGCCGCCCCCGGCTCCCCGGCCCGGGACCGCTACGTCTTCCGGCCGGGCCGGGGCGAGCACGGTGAACTCCCGCCGACGGACTGGCAGTCGGTGTTCGGCGGCAGTGCCTGGCGGCGGCTGCCGGACGGCGAGTGGTACCTCCACCTGTTCGCCCCCGAGCAGCCCGACCTGAACTGGGAGAACGAGGAGGTCCGTGCCGACTTCCGCACCACCTTGCGCTTCTGGTCCGACCGGGGCGTGGACGGCTTCCGCGTCGATGTCGCGCACGGCCTCGCCAAGCACCTCGGGGAACCGCTGCGGGACGTCGGTGACATCGGCGCGACCGGCGAGGACGCCCTGCCGCGGGTGCCGCCGGGCAGCCACCCGTACTGGGACCGCGACGAGGTCCACGAGATCTACCGCGACTGGCGCGGGATCTTCGACGCCTACAGCCCGCCGCGCACGGCCGTCGCCGAGGCATGGGTCCCGGGTGCCCGCCGCGCCCTGTACGCCCGGCCCGACGAACTCGGCCAGGCCTTCAACTTCGAGTACCTGGAGGCGCGGTGGGACGCGGAGGAGCTGCGTGAGGTCATCGGCGGCTCGCTGGCCACGGCCCGGGCCGCCGGGGCCCCCGCGACCTGGGTGCTGTCCAACCACGACGTCGTCCGGCACGCCTCCCGGCTCATGCTGCCGCCCGGCACCGACCCGGCCGCCTGGCTGCTGTCCGGCGGTAGGGCACCCGCGATCGACCCGGCGGCCGGCCTGCGCCGGGCCCGGGCGGCGACCCTGCTGATGCTGGCGCTGCCCGGCTCGGCGTACCTCTACCAGGGCGAGGAACTGGGCCTGCCCGAGGTCGCCGACCTGCCCACGGAGGTGCTCCAGGACCCGATCTGGCAGCAGAGCGGCCATGTCCGCAAGGGCCGCGACGGCTGCCGGGTGCCGCTGCCGTGGACGACGACCGGACCGTCGTACGGCTTCGGGCCCGGGGCCGGCTGGCTGCCGCAGCCGTCGGCCTTCGCGGCCCTGGCGGTGGCGGCGCAGACCGGTACCGAGGGCTCCACGCTGGAGCTGTACCGCACGGCCCTGCGGCTGCGCCGCAAGCTCCTGGAGGGCGAGACGCTGACCTGGACGCCGGACGCGCCCGCCGGCGTGCTGGACTTCGCCCGCACCGGAGCCTGGCGCAGCGTCACCAACCTGGGCCCGGAACCGGTACCGCTGCCGCCCGGCGAGATCCTGCTGAGCAGCGCACCACTGCCGGACGGCAAGGAACTGCCCCCCGACACAACGACCTGGCTGGGCTGACCCACCCCCGAGTCCGACCCGCATCAGGCCCCCACCGGGCCGGGGCCGGCCCGGCCCCGCCACCCCGAGCCGGCCTGGCCGCCGCCGGGTCCGGGTGGGGCCGGGCCGATGGGTTCGGGGTCGGGGACGGCCCGCCGCCGGGTCCGGGTTGGGTCGGGCTGCCAGTGGGTCCGGTCGGGGGCAGCCCGCCGCCGGGTTCGGGGCGGGCATGCCCCCTGCCCGGGTCGGGGCAGGGCGCCGACGGGGCCGGGGCGGGAGTCCGGTGGCGGGGGCGGGGCAGGTCAGCCCGCCGACGGGCTGGGGCCGGGGATGGTGCCGGCCGCCGTCCCGCCGCCGGCGCCCAGGCCGCTCAGGTCCAGTGGGGTGGACGTGGCGGTCGGCGGCGGGGTCAGCACCACCTCCGGCTGGCCCGCGGGGGGAGCCGGGGGAGTCAGGTCGGACGACGGCAGCTTCGGCGGGGTGGTCTGGTTGAAGATGGTCTGGTCGAAGTCCACCAGACCGGTCTTCTCCATCACCGTCATGTGGTCCAGCACGGTGTCGTTGGCCTGGTCGGCGAGGGCGCGGACCAGCGAGTTCTTCGTCGTGGAACGGATCTTCGCGATGCTGTTGAAGATGGAGCCGTGCGTCATCCGCAGGATGTTGGCGAAGTCGGTGTCGAACTGCTTGCCGCTCTCCGCCTTCAACTGGGTGACGAACCCCTCCTGCTGTGGGCTCGCCACGTTGGGCAGCGTGACGTTCAGCATGGGCGCGATCTTGCGGCAGGAGGCGTCCAGCGCCGCGTGCCCGTCGACCAGGTGCGCGCTGGCCGTCTTGACCTCCTTGGAGGAGCCCTTCTGAAGGCCGATCTGACCGAGCGGGTACTCCCACAGGCCGGCCGCGCGCACCCTGACCACGAAGTCACGGTCGCCCTCGGTGAGCGGCCCCCACTGGGTCTGCGCGATGATCCGGGTCTGCGAGCTGGAGACGGTGTCCAGCCCGAGCATGCCCGGGTAGGCGAGGGCCGCGAGGGTGAGGGCCATCGCACCGCCCACGAAGAGAGTTCCCGTCGCGTTCCGCGAAAAGCGCACCGTGCCTCCTGCCCGGTCGTGGAGCCGCCCACGGTGACGGCGTGGACGGTTGGGACGCACAGCAGTACGGACGGCAGGGCGGTTCGTCTCGGCCGCGCGGGTAAAAACTGTGAAAGCGACTCGCCGTAACGGTGATTGCCTCTCTTTGGCGCACATGGCGAACGGTTGACGAAACGTTGACCCCCGGCCGGGAGAGGGCGGACCTGACGCGGTCCTAGATTCGCCGCATGCCTCCACAGCCCGCGCCGCGCCCGCCCGCCGCGATGCCCGTCCTGCCCTACCGCAAGCCCACCAAGGGCCGCGACTACTGGGTGTTCGACGACGTCCTGCCCGACGTCGACGCCGTACGGCAGCGGTGCCTGGCCAAGGACGACTGGGCCGAGGGATACCCCTACACCTCCGAGACCTGGCCGGGCCTGCGCGCCATGCCGGGCCTGGAGCCCGCCGAACTGGACCGGGTCGAAAGGCTGGTGAGGAAGGCGACCGGGGCGAAGGAACTCTGGGTGCAGCGGACGCCCGGCGGCGGCACCCTCAACCACAACTGCGTCCAGGTGGTCGGCGAGGGCGAGAGCGAGCCCCGCCCGCACACCGACTCCCGCGCCCTGTGCCGGTACGCGGCCGTGCTCTACCTCAACCCGGACGCGCCCAAGGACTGCGGGACCGCCTTCTACCGCCAGTCGCTCCCCGGCGGCCGGCTCGGCGGCAACATCGTCCAGGCCCCGCACAACAACCTCGTCGAGGCCCTCGGCACGCGGTACGTCCCGGCGGACCACTTCGAGGAGGACGTACGGGTCCCGCACAAGTACAACCGCCTGCTCCTGTACCACGCCAACCTGGTGCACAGCGCGACCGGTTACGCCGGCCGGACGCTGGAGGAGAAGCGCATGACGGCGGTCTTCTTCTGGATGGCCTGAGCCGGCCGGGTGGGCCGGCCGGTGTGAGCCGGGCGCGCGTGCGGTACGGATGGTGGGCATGAGCAGTGTCGCCATCGTGGGAGCCGGACCCGGGCTCGGGGCCGCCGTCGCCCGGAGGTTCGGGCGGGAAGGGTTCGGCGTCGGACTCGTCGCCCGGGACCGGGGCCGGCTGGACGCGATCGCCGAGGGCCTCGCGGACGAGGGGATCACCGCCCGCGGATTCGCCGCCGACGTGCGCCGGCCGGAGCGGCTGGCCGTGGCACTGGCGGAGCTGGCCGACGCCCTCGGGACCGTCGAGGTGCTGCAGTACAGCCCGGTGCCGCACCGGGACTTCATGCGGCCGGTACTGGACACCGGCCACCGGGAGCTGGTCGGGCCGATCGAGTTCTCCGTCTACGGGCCGGTGGCCGCCGTGCAGCAGGTGCTGCCGGGGATGCGGCGGCTCGGGCGCGGCACGATCCTGTTCGTGAACGGCGGGAGCGCCGCCGTACCGCACCCCGAGCGGGCCGGGACCTCGATCGCCTTCGCCGCGGAGAGCGCGTACGGCCATCTGCTGCACGACCGGCTCGCGGCGGAGGGGATCCATGTCGCGCAGCTGGTGATCCCCGGGGCGATCACGGCGGGGCACGCCCGCAAGGACCCGGAGGTGCTCGCGCAGACCCTGTGGTCCATGCACCGGGAGCGGCACGGGTTCCGGCACTACGCCGATGACCTCGACAGCTGACCCCGCCCCCGGGCCGGTCGGTCCCGACCGGTCGGATTCCCGGTGCGCTGAGTACGGGAGCGGCGGCGCGAGGGGGCCGCCGCGGTCGCCTGTCCGGTGTTTCTCGGCACGCGTCCCGACCTGCCCGTACAGGGCTGAGCGGGAGGGCAGGGAACGGTCACCCTGCGGGGAATGACTTTGTAAGCCAATATAGGGATATTGGCCGCATTTGCTCTCTTCAAAGGGGGCCTCCATGGCTGTGGAAATCCCTCCACTCGTCAAGACGTCCCGCCTCAGAAGCCGGGGCGGTCTGCTGGGCGAGTGCCTGGCGGAGTTCCTCGGAACCCTCGTCCTCATCGCCTTCGGCTGCGGTGTGGTCGCGATGGCGGTGGCCGCGCTGCCCGGTTCGGGCCGGGCCGCCACTCCCACCACGATCTTCCTCGCGGCGGGCGACTGGCTGCTCATCACGTGGGGCTGGGCCTTCGCCGTCGTCTTCGGCGTCTACGTCGCCGGCGGCGTCAGCGGCGCCCACCTCAACCCGGCGGTGACCCTGGCGATGGCCCTGCGCCGCGGATTCTCCTGGGCCAAGGTCCTGCCGTACTGGTTCGCGCAGGTCGCCGGCGCCCTCACCGGGGCCGCGCTGGTGTACCTCGTGTACCACGACGCCATCAACACCTTCGACAGCACCGTGACGGGGCCGAAGGTGAACGGGCACACGAACACCACCTTCTCCATCTTCGCGACCTTCCCGGCCGCGTACTTCCACGGCGGCATCTGGGGGCCGCTGGTCGACCAGATCGTCGGCACGGCTCTCCTGCTCATGCTGATCGCCGCCGTCGTCGACCTGCGCAACCAGGCCGTGAAGGCCAATCTCGGGCCACTGGTCATCGGCTTCGCCGTCGCCGCCATCGGCATGTCCTACGGCGCCAACGCGGGCTACGCCATCAACCCGGCCCGCGACTTCGGACCGCGCCTGTTCACGTATGCCGCGGGCTGGGACAGCCTGGCCTTCCCGGGAAGCGTGTCCGGGGCCTTCAGCGCCTACTGGTGGATCCCCATCGTCGGTCCCCTGGTCGGCGGCGCCGTCGGCATCCTCGTGTACGACCTCTTCATCGGCGACGTCCTGCTCGTCCGGTCCGAACTGGCCGAAGCGCCGCCACCGGGCCGCTCGACCCCGGTCGCCACCAGCGACGAGGAGTGACCCCGGCGCACCCCGCCCGGCCCGGCGACGCCGTCCGCACGGGACGGCGTCCGGGCCGGTTCAGCGTACGGCGGCTCGTCAGAGGACCAGCAGCAGCGTGGCCACGGTGGTGAAGCCGGCGCACACCGCGAGCACCACGCCCACGCAGCGCCGCCGCAACACCTCGTACCGGTGCTCGTACTCGGCCCGCAGCGACACGCAGCGCGCCGCGACGCGTTCGAGGTCGGCCCGGGCCCGCCGCAGACTGTCGGCGACGTACCGCCGCTCGATCTCCTCGCGCTGCGCCGTCGTCAGCCAGTCCAGGGAGCCCGCGAACTCCCGCGCCCGCCGCTCCGCCTCGGCGATCCTGGCCTGCCACAGCAGGTAGCCCTCCACCTCGTTGCCGAGGTCGCCACCCACTCCGGCCCCCTGCTGGGGCAGACCGCTCACCCGTGCCCTCGGTCGGAGGCGGCCGGATGCGCGTGGGCCTCGTACTCCTGCATCGCGATGTCCGGGTGGTGCAGGTCGAACGCCGGGGATTCGCTGCGGATCCGCGGCAGGGTGACGAAGTTGTGCCGCGGCGGCGGGCAGGAGGTCGCCCACTCCAGCGAGCGGCCGAAGCCCCACGGGTCGTCCACGCCGACCGGCTGGCCGTACTTGGCCGTCTTCCACACGTTGTAGAGGAACGGCAGCATCGACAGACCGAGCAGGAAGGAACCGATGGTGGAGACCGTGTTCAGCGCGGTGAAGCCGTCGGACGCCAGGTAGTCGGCGTACCGGCGCGGCATGCCCTCGGCGCCGAGCCAGTGCTGCACCAGGAAGGTGGTGTGGAAGCCGACGAACAGCGTCCAGAAGGTGATCTTGCCGAGCCGCTCGTCCAGCATCTTCCCCGTGAACTTGGGCCACCAGAAGTGGAATCCGGCGAACATCGCGAACACGACCGTGCCGAAGACCACGTAGTGGAAGTGGGCCACCACGAAGTACGAGTCGGAGACGTGGAAGTCCATCGGGGGCGAGGCCAGGATGACACCGGTCAGTCCGCCGAAGAGGAACGTCACGAGGAAGCCGGCCGCCCACAGCATCGGCGTCTCGAAGGACAACGACCCCTTCCACATCGTGCCGATCCAGTTGAAGAACTTCACCCCGGTCGGTACGGCGATCAGGAAGGTCATGAAGGCGAAGAACGGCAGCAGCACACCACCGGTGACGTACATGTGGTGGGCCCACACCGTCACGGACAGACCGGCGATCGCGATGGTCGCGGCCACCAGGCCCATGTAACCGAAGATCGGCTTGCGGGCGAACACCGGGATGATCTCGGTGACGATCCCGAAGAACGGCAGGGCGATGATGTACACCTCCGGATGGCCGAAGAACCAGAAGAGGTGTTGCCACAGCAGGGGCCCGCCATTGGCCGCGTCATACACGTGGGCGCCGAACTTCCGGTCCGCCTCCAGGGCGAACAGCGCGGCGGCGAGGCACGGGAAGGCCAGCAGGACCAGGACACCGGTCAGCAGCACGTTCCAGGTGAAGATCGGCATCCGGAACATGGTCATGCCCGGGGCGCGCATGCAGATGATGGTGGTAATGAAGTTGACCGCGCCGAGGATGGTGCCGAAGCCGGAGAAGGCCAGGCCCATGGCCCACATGTCGCCGCCGATGCCCGGGGTGCGGATCGCGTCCGACAGCGGGGTGTACGCGAACCAGCCGAAGTCGGCCGCGCCGTCCGGGGTGAGGAAGCCGCCGACGGCGATGAGGGAACCGAACAGGTACAGCCAGTAGGCGAACATGTTCAGGCGCGGGAACGCCACGTCCGGCGCCCCGATCTGCAGCGGCATGATCCAGTTCGTGAACCCGGCGAACAGCGGGGTCGCGAACATCAGCAGCATCACGGTGCCGTGCATCGTGAACAGCTGGTTGTACTGCTCGTTCGAGATCAGCTGCAGCCCCGGCCGGGCCAGCTCGGCCCGCAGGATCAGCGCCATCACGCCGCCGAACAGGAAGAACGCGAACGACGTCGACAGATACAGCGTGCCGATCGTCTTGTGATCGGTGGTCGTCAGCCACTTCACCACGACGTTGCCGGGCTGTTTGCGCCTGAGCGGCAGCTCGCTCTCGTAGGAGTCGCCGGCTGCCTCGGCACCGCCCTGGGGTTCGTTGAGGATGCTCACCAGTCGTCCGTCTCCCGATGCTTGCCGTGCGCCCACTCCACGTTCGTCGTCCGCCATCCTCGACCGCGCGAGGGCGGCCGCGCGGCCCAGTACGGCCGACGCGCGGCCGTCCGGATGACGGATGCACCCGGACGGACCAGTGCGGGAGGGGAGGCACGGTGGCCCGCACCGTCCACGGACGGCGAATCGGCCGGGTCGTCGCTCGTGCGGGGGCGTCCCGGTGCGGAGAACGCCGCCTGCGAGGATCCGTTGCGAAAGGCGCGTAACGCGTCGGCACCCTCACCGCGTGTAAGAGATGACGCCGACCACGAGAGGACACACGGTGAGGGAAGCACCCGCGGACTATCTGGAGTTCGCAGTCGCCCGCAGCGGGCCGCTGTTCCGGACCGCCTGTCTGCTCACGGGCGACTGGCACCTCGCCGAGGACCTGGTGCAGGAGACCCTGGCCAAGATGTACCGCTCCTGGCGGCGGATCAGCCGCGCGGAATCCCCGGTGGCCTACGCCAACACGGTGCTGGTGCGCACCTACGTCTCCCAGCGCCGCCGCCGCAGTTCCACCGAGCGCCCCAGTGACCGGCTGCCCGACGCCGCCGGACCGGCACCGGACGCGGAACTGCGGATGGCCCTGCTGGACGGTCTGGCGCGGCTGACGGCCAAGGACCGCGCGGTGCTGGTGCTGCGCTACTGGGAGGACCGCTCGGTGGAGGAGACCGCCCACGTGCTGAAGCAGTCACCGGGTGCCGTCCGGACCCGGAGCACCCGCGCCCTGCGACGGCTGCGCACCCTGCTCGGCACCGAGTTGGCCGACCTGACCGCATGAGCCGTACCGGCCGACCCGCCGGTACGGACCCGTGCGGGCCGGCCTGACGCCATGAACCGGGCCGGCCGAGGTGACCGTACGGACCCGCGCGGGCCGGCCTGACGCCATGAACCGGGCCGGCCGACGTGGCCGTACGGACCCGAGCCGGCCGGCCGGACCGCATGACGAGCGCGGCCGGACGACCGGGCTCGCAGCCGCGCGCGAGCCGCAGCGATGTACGAAGAACCGCCGCCGATCCCAGACGAACGGAGACCCCGCCCATGTCCCCCGACGAGGAGTTCGAAGCCCGGGTGGCCCGCGCCATGAGCCACGCCACGGTCGAGTTCCCACCCCATTCCCCCGACCTCGTACGGCGTTCCGTCGACCGGGGCCGGCGGATGCGGCTGGCCACCGCCGCCCGGATCACCGCCGCGGCTGCCGCGGTGGTCACCGCGGGCGGCGGCCTGCTGGCCACGGGCGCTCTCGGCGGCCACGGCGACGGCTCCGCCGACCGGTTGCGGACCGCCACCCAGGGGCGCCCCACCGAGCCCCCGGCCTCCCGGGCGGCCTCGCCGGTCAGCGGCGACGAGATGGTCCGCACGCTCAAGGAGCTGCTGCCGCCCGGCGGCACCGTCTCCGCGGCCTCGGGCACGGGTACCCAGGACGGCGACCCCGGCGTCCTGCCGACGGCCAGGCTGACCTACACCACCGCGCGGGGGACCTCCGCCGTCGACATCACCGTCGCCCGGCTGGACCCCGGCATCCCCGCCGGGCAACAGGGCAACGGCGGCTGCCTGCCCGTGGAGGTCCGTCCCTACGACAAGTGCACCACCGAGAAGCTCCCCGGCGGGGCGGTGCTCAACACCACCGAGTCGTTCACCTACCCCAACGCGGACACCGGCCAGAAGCGCTGGTACGTGGTGCTCACCACCGCGGACGGCGCCCAGCTGACGGTGCAGGAGTTCGGCGGCGGCGGCGAGAAGGCGTCGTCCGGCGGCGCCGATCCGCTGCTGTCGCTCGCCCGGCTCACCTCGATCGTGCGCAGCCCGGCGTGGCACAAGGCGATCGCCGCGCTGCCGGCCCCCCGGCCGACTCCCACCACCGCCGCCTCCACCGGCCGGCGGCACGCACCCGGCACCCGGCTGAGCCGCGTGCTGAAGGGGCACCTGCCCCGGGGCGGAACCGTCTCCGACGAGAACGCCTCGGACGGGATGGTCCAGCTCGTCTGGGACGACGGCCACGGGAAGAACATGGTGGAGGTCGACGTGCAGTACGACATGACGGCCGACCTGGCCGGGCACATGGGCTGCGCCGGGGTCGCCGGCCACTGCGAGGCCACGGAGTCAGGCGACGGCACCCGGATCAAGAAGGTCCGGGGGACGTCGGAGAAGGGCGGCTCGGCACAGGTGTGGCTGGTCGACGTCCTGTACCCGGACGGCCGGCGGGTGGCGGCCCGCGAGGTCAACTCCTACGCGGAGAGCGCCCCGGTGACCCGCCCCCGGCCCGCGCTGAGCATGGACCGGCTGCTGAGCATCGCGCTCGACAAGCGGTTCTTCACGGACTGAGCGGCCGGGTCCCGCGGGGTGCGCCCACTCCGTTGACTCCGGCCGAACGGCCGTGCGACGGTGAGGACGCGCTCGTCTGGGGAACCACGGGAAAACTGGAGGCAAACCGCTGTGTCCTTCGGAAACGACGACTCCCGCCCGGCCATGGACCGCAGCCTGACCTCCGATCAGCTGGAGGCGTTCGAGAAGGAGTTCGCCGCCCGCCCGGCGAACCGGCTGATGCAGAACGCCGTCACCCAGACCCCCGTGGACGACGTCGCCCTGGACCGGCGGATCCTCACCGGTATCGACCACTCGGTCTCCCACCACCTGGACGACTGGAAGGCCACCAACCAGAAGCAGAGCGGACGCTGCTGGATGTTCGCCGGGCTCAACCTGCTCCGGGTCGGCGCCGCGCGCGAGCTGGGTGTGAGGGACTTCGAGTTCTCCCAGAACTACCTGCTGTGGTGGGACAAGTTCGAGCGGGCGAACCACTTCCTCGAAGCGGTCATCGACACCTCGGACCGGAACGTGGACGACCGTACGGTGGCGCATCTGCTGGCGGACCCGATCGGTGACGGCGGCCAGTGGAACATGTTCGTGGCCCTGGTCGCCAAGCACGGCCTGGTACCGAAGTCGGCGATGCCGGAGACCGACAGCTCCTCATCGACCCGGGCGATGAACCGCGCCCTGCAGACCCTGCTGCGCCAGGGTGCCCGCGATCTGCGCGGGCTGGCCCGCGAGGGAGCGGACGCCCAGCGGGAGCGCAAGCGCGAGGTGCTGGCCGCCGTCCACCGGGTGCTCGGCATCCATCTCGGCACGCCGCCGCGGCGGTTCCTGTGGCAGTGGGAGGACAAGGACAAGGAGTTCCACCGCGACGGCTGGCTCACCCCGGCGGAGTTCGCCGCCTCGTACGTGCGGCTCCCGCTGGACGAGTACGTCTGCCTGGTGCACGACCCGCGGGAGTCGAGCCCGGTCGGCCGCACGTTCACCGTCGAGTACCTGGGCAACGTCGTGGACGCCCCGCCGGTGGTCTACCTGAACGTACCGGTCGAGCTGCTGAAGCGGCTGGCCATGGACACGATCGTCGGCGGTGAGCCGGTGTGGTTCGGCTGCGACGTGGCCAAGATGATGCGCGCGGACGCCGGCGTCTGGGACGCCGCACTCTTCGACTACGCCGCCGTCTACGACGCGCCCTTCACCATGGACAAGGCCGACCGGCTGCTGTACCACGACACACAGATGACCCACGCGATGCTGTTCACCGGAGTCGACGTGGTGGACGGCAGCCCGCGCCGCTGGCGGGTGGAGAACAGCTGGGGTGAGGAGAAGGCCGACAAGGGCTTCTGGACCATGAACGACTCGTGGTTCGGCGAGCACGTCTTCGAGATCGCGGTCCGCCGTTCCGCTCTCCCGGCGGACCTGGCCACGGCCCTCGACCGGCCGCCGATCGTGCTCCCCGCCTGGGACCCGATGGGCGCTCTCGCCGACTGAAGCAGAGCCGGGGCGGACGCGCGAGACGGATGAACGGGGCGGACGCGCGGAACGGATGAACGGGGCGGACGAACGGGACGGGGGGACGGCCGTCAGCGTGGAAGGGCGAGGACGCCCAGGGCGTAACCCTGGTCGTCGACGACGGGGGACGCGACCAGGGCCCGGACCCGCATGGCGGCTTCCGCGTCGTCGAGGATGGTCGCGGACGAGGTGAACGGGCCGCGGTCGAGCGGGATGTCCCGCAGCCGGGTCCGGTCGGCGTACCAGTGGCCGCCCCGGTGCGCCGCGAGCTGGGCCCGGGTGACCAGTCCCGTGCACCGGCCGTCCTCGTCCCGGAGAAGCAGGTGCGGAACGCGGGCGCCGATGAGGACGGACAGGGCGACGTCGACCGTCATGTGGTCGTCCACCTGCGGCCCGGGGGCGTGCATGACGTCACGGGCGGTCAGGCCGGTGCTGTAGACCCTCCCGGTCGGGTGCGCGCGGGACGGGACCTGTTGCGGGCAGGAAGACACCTGCGGGGAGCGGGACGGAAACAGCGTCAAAGGCTTTTCCCCTTCGAGAACGACGGTTGTGTCTCTGCGCCGGGCGGGGCGGGACGAGTGAGAGGCGGCCTCGACTGCCGGGACTCGGCGTGGCAGTGCCGAGAGGTTCCTCCGCCGCTGCGGAATCGCTCGGGAATTCGGAGGGGGAGCCGAGAGAAATCGATACGGAAACGGGCTGGGGCCCGCACCCCGAGGGTGCGGGCCCCAGCCACGTGATCCGCGAGCCCTGGGCTCGCGACGTCCGTGTCAGGCGTCAGGTCAGGCGGGAACGATGTTCTCGGCCTGCGGGCCCTTCTGGCCCTGAGTGACGTCGAAGGTAACCTTCTGGCCTTCCTGAAGCTCGCGGAAGCCCTGGGTGGCGATGTTCGAGTAGTGGGCGAACACGTCAGCGCCGCCGCCGTCCTGCTCGATGAAGCCGAAGCCCTTTTCCGCGTTGAACCACTTCACGGTGCCAGATGCCATATTGAATCTCCCTTAAGGGGCAGTGCCGGATTCCGCACTTTACGGATCCCGAGTCGCCGCGATGATCACCCCTCCGGAAAGACCCGGAAAGCTGTGCAAAGAAACAAGTCTCTGGTAACCAAAACTGCAACTGCTATCACGCTAACACAGGTCGAGGGAAAAACGCAGGCGCTCGGAGAATGTCGCGGAAACCCTCGGCCACTCGAGAGGAAATTTCTGTATCGGCGGCACTAGGTATCCAGACCGTGCTCAGCCAGTTTCCGGCGCATTTCCTCGTTCAGCCGGAGGGCGTCGCCGAGCCGGTCCTCCAGGGTGACGATGCGGCACGCGGCCTCGACGGGCGTCCCCTGGACGACGAGCTCGCGGGCGCGGGCGGCGACCCGCAGCTGGCGGCGGGAGTAACGGCGGTGTCCGCCCTCCGAGCGCAGCGGAGTGATCAACTCGGCCTCGCCGATGGCCCGCAGGAAGGCCGGGGTGGTCCCGAGAACGTCGGCGGCCCGCCCCATGGTGTAGGCGGGGTAGTCGTCGTCGTCGAGGTGGTCGGCGACAGCAGCGTTCTCGGCGGGCATGGCACCTTCATCGGGGGCGCGGCGAGGGGGTCCGGGCGGCCGGGGCGCCCGTGCTCCGAAGGAGTCGGCACCAGCTGTTCCGGTGTCACAACCCTATCCCCGGCACGCGTGCAGATGTGGCCTGCCCACGGCAGGTTTCCCGCGCCTTCCGCTCCCGTTCCCCCGCCGCGCGTTTGAACGGACGCCCCGTGGTGACCTGTGCGGTGGAGAGCGGCCGTGCCTCGTGTGGGTTCGGACCAGCAGCCGGCATTCCGTGCGTCCGTCCCCCACTCTGCCGCCCGGCCGTCACAGGCCGGGCGGCAGGGCTCGCTCGACCCGAGCGGCGGCGGTGCCACTCCGGCGATGTCTCAGCCGTCCTCAGAGCTGCGCGCTTGTGTCGGTCCGCGTCGTGTCGGGGGCCTCGCAGCCGGGCGGCCGGCGGCTCACGGCGCACACGCACACGCCGAGCCAGCCGAGGGCGAACAGCCAGCCGCCGACGACGTCGGTGAACCAGTGCACCCCGAGGTAGACGCGGGTCAGGCCGACCAGTGCGCCCCAGGCGCCGATGACCAGGGCGTACAGGATCCTGCCACGCGGGCCGCGCAGTACGACGGCGATGATCAGCAGTCCGGCGGCAAGGGCCGCTGTCGTGGCGTGACCGGACGGGAACGCCCACCCCGAGGCATGCGTCCGCCAGTCCGTCAGAGGCGGCCGTGGCCGGGCGACGAGCGTCATGACCCCGTACCGCAGGGCCTGGCCCGCCGCGAGGCAGGCCAGGCAGAGCGCGACGGCGAGCGCGCGCTGCCGGAGGGTGCGCCCCGCGATGATCCCGGCCAGCACGGCCAGCGCGTACGGGACGACACCCGTCCCCGTGGCGGTCAGACCGCGGGCGAGCGCCACGACGCCGTCCGGCCGATGGGCGACGGACCAGTTGAGAAGGCCCCTGTCCGCCCACAGCGGTGTGCCGTCGCGGCCGACCATGACCATGGTCATCACGCCGAACGCCGTCCACGCGCCGAGGCCGCAGCTGCCGGCCAGTTCGGCGACCTCACCGCGCTTCACGACGCCACCAGCAGGGGACGCAGGCGGGTGGCCGCGAGCCGGGGGGCCAGGGCCTGCGCGGGCCTGCGCAGTGCGAGCAGGACGAGCGGCACGGTCACGGCGCCCACCACGACCCCCGCCACCACGTCGTGGGGGTAGTGAGCGCCGACCCAGACCCGCGAGAGAGCCATCGCGCAGGCGGCCACGGCGGCGACCGCGCCCAGCCGGCGGGAGACGAACAGCAGGGCGACGGCCGCCGCGGCCGCGATGGCCGCGTGGTTGCTGGGGAAGGACCAGTCACCGGGTGCCGGGCACGCCTCCAGGGTGGCCACATGCAGGCTCTGGCAGGGCCGGTCCTCGCGCACCAGCAGCTTCAGCACGGCGTCCACGCCGTAGGCCAGGACCACGACGAACGGCGCGGCGAGTGCCGTCACCGACGCGACGGCGCCCACCCGGCGGGCGCGCCACCAGCCGGCGAACAGGAGAACGGCGAACAGGGCGAGTCCGTACGTCGACCACGCCGACACGGTGTCGTTCAGCCACGTGGGAGAGCGGTGGGCGAGGTTCACCACGTCGGTGTAGGCCGAGCGGTCGACGGACGAGCCGTCGAAGGCGAGGATCATCCGCGGGCCGCCTTCGCGTCACGCCGCGAGCGGTAGACCTCGGCCGCGAGCGGAATCAGCGACAGGGCGACGATCACCGCGACCATCGGCAGCAGATACCGGTCCACGTTCGGCACGGAGGAGCCCAGCGCGTAACCCGCCAGCGTGAGGCCCAGGCTCCACACCAGGCCGCCGGTCACCTGCCAGACGGTGAACGTCCGTACCGGCACCCGCAGGGCGCCCGCCATCGGGTTCAGGACCGTGCGCACCACGGGTACGAAGCGGGCCAGCACGATGGCCTTCGCGTGCCCGTAGCGCTCCAGCAGCTCCTCGGCGCGCTCCGCCCCCTCGTGCAGGCGGGCGGAGCGGCTGCGGGCGAGCAGGGCGCCGCCCGCTCTGCGGCCCAGGAGGTATCCGCACTGCGAACCCGCCAGCGCCCCCACCGCCGCGGCGACCAGGAGCGGGCCGAGCGACAGCTTCAGGCCGCGGTCGGCGGTGCCGGTGCACAGCAGCCCGGCCGTGAACAGCAGGGAGTCGCCCGGCAGGAAGAAACCGATCAGCAGCCCGGTCTCGGCGAACAGCACCACACCCACGCCCAGCACGCCGAAGGCGGCCAGCAGGGACCGCGCATCCAGCACATTGACAGCGAGCTGCGACGATAGGTGCATGGCTGTGGTCATCGTCGAGGCCCCTTCATCGTGCGTCCGCACCGCGCCGGACGCGCCGCAGCGGAGGCGCCCGACGAGCGACTACAATTCTGTAGACAGTCTACTCGACTGTAGACGACGGGGGAGTGAGGACGTTCCCATGGCGGATGCGAGGGACGAGAGACGGCCGGCCGGCGAACTCGAGGCCGCCGTGATGGCCGCGCTGTGGGCCGCCGGGGCCCCGCTCACGCCGGGGCGGGTGCAGGCCGAACTCGGCTCCGGACTGGCCCGGACGACAGTGGCGACGATTCTGACCCGACTGCACGAGAAGGGCGTCGTCAGCCGTGAGCGGCAGGGGCGCGGCTACGCCTACCTCCCCGTCCAGGACGCTCCCGGCCTGACCGCCCGGCGCATGCACACCGAACTCGACCGGGACACCGACCGGGAGACGGTCCTGGCCCGCTTCGTCGCCCAGCTCAGCCCCGGCGACGAGCAGCTCCTGCGCCATCTCCTGGACGGTGACGAGCGATGACCGCCCTGTTGCTGCTGCCCCTGGTCCTGCCCTTCCTCGCGCCGGCGCTGGGGCGGCGGGCCCTCGACCGGCTCGCTCCCGCCGTCGCGCTGTGGGCCCTCACCGCCTCGGCCCTCACGCTGGCGGGGACCTGCGTGGCCGCCCTCGGCGCCCTGGTCCTGACCGGACTGCTGAAGCTGCCCGCCCTCGCCGCCCTCGGCGAACTCATCCACCCCCTGCGCACGCCCTTCGGCCACCTCGTCGTCCCCGCGGCCACGGCGGCCACCGGAGTACTCACGCTCAGCGTCTGGACCCTCGCCCGTTCGGCCTTCCGCCAGGCCCGCGCCTTCCGCGCCGCCCGGGCGCAGGCGGACAGCCGCCCGGCCGCCGGTGACCTGTGCGTCGTCGACTCGCCCCACGCGGATGCGTACGCCCTGCCGGGGCGGCCCCACCGCATCGTCGTCACCACCGCGATGCTGCGCAGCCTGGGAGCCGTCGAGCGCGAGGCCCTGTTCGCCCACGAACGCGCCCACAACCGGGCCGGCCACCACTACTTCCTGGTCGCCGCCGAACTCGCCGCCCACTGCCACCCCGCCCTGCGCGGTGTGCGCGACACCATCCGGCTCGCCGCCGAGCGGGCCGCCGACGAGGCCGCCGCCGCAGCCCTCGGCGACCGACGCCTCATCGCCAGGGCCATCGCCCGCGCCGCCCTCGCCAGCCACTCCTCCCCCTCCACCCGCCCCGCCTTCGCCCCCGCGGCGACCACCGGCCCGGTCCCGCGACGCGTCGCGGCCCTCCTCGAACCCGCCGAGGGCCGCCCGCGCGCCGCGCGCTGCACCGCGTTCCTCCTCGTGGTCTGCGCGCTCCTGTCCGTCGCCGCCGGAACAGCCGGCGTCGCCGGCTTCCACCACCAGGTCGAGATCGCCCAGGGCGAGAAGGGCCTCTGACCGGCACGGGCTCCAGCCCCTGCACGAGCCATCGGGCGGCCGGCCGCACGGCCGCCGAGCCCACGACGGGCACCGCCCGCACCGCGGCGCCCCCGTACCGCCGCAGCCGCCCCGGTCCTCGCCCCGGCCTCCTCCGCCCCGCCCCGCCCCGCCCGCCCGCGGGGCCCCGCAGCGGCCGGGTGCCCGCCGAGGCCACCGCGGATCCGACGCACCCCGACGCACCCCGACGCACCCCGTCGTACCCCGACGCACCCCGACGCACCCCGTCGTACCCCGACGCACCCAGAAGGTCCCCACGGTTCCGGAGACTCCGCAGGCAGCCGGGTGGTACCGCGGTACCACGTGGTCGGCGCGGTTCGGGCTTCCGGTACCACCGGGTCGGGGTGATGTGGCTCTTAGCGTGGTCGGTGAGGCGTCGGAGACGACGGACGCCGGAGTCCGACAGGGAGAACGCGGATGATCGAGGCACGGCAGCTGACCAAGAGGTACGGCGAGAAGACGGCCGTCGACGGACTGGATTTCGTCGTGAAACCGGGCACGGTGACCGGCTTTCTGGGACCCAACGGCGCGGGCAAGTCCACGACGATGCGCATGATCGTCGGCCTTGACGCCCCGACCAGCGGCTCCGTCACCGTCAACGGACACCACTACGCCCGCCACCAGGCGCCCCTCCAGGAGGTGGGCGCCCTGCTGGAGGCCAAGTCGATCCACCCGGGCCGCTCGGCGTACAACCACCTGCGGGCCCTCGCGCTGACGCACGGCATCCCGCGTCACCGGGTCGACGAGGTCATCGACCTCGCGGGTCTGGGCAGCGTGGCGAAGAAGCGGGCCGGCGCCTTCTCCCTCGGGATGGGCCAGCGGCTGGGCATCGCGGCGGCGCTGCTGGGTGATCCGCAGACCGTGATGCTGGACGAGCCGGTCAACGGGCTGGACCCGGAGGGCGTGCTCTGGATCCGCAACCTGCTCAAAGCGCTCGCCGACGAGGGCCGCACGGTGTTCGTGTCCTCGCACCTGATGAGCGAGATGGCTCTGGTCGCGGACCACCTGATCATCGTGGGCCGCGGGCGGCTGCTGGCCGACACGACCGTGGGCGACCTGATCCGCGAGGCGGGCGGCGACACGGTGAAGGTGGCGACGCAGGACCCGGGGCGGCTGCGGGACGTGCTGGCCGGGCCGGGCGTCGACGTCACCGGCCGGATCGGCTCCGAGGAACTGCAGGTGACCGGGCTGACCGCCCGCGAGATCGGACTGAAGGCGGCGGAGCACGGGATCGCGCTGTTCGAACTGAGCGCGCGTACGGTCTCGCTGGAGGAGGCGTTCATGGACCTGACCAGGGATGCCGTGGAGTACCACGGCACCACGACCGGGGTCGAGACCCTGGGGAGGCCCGCATGAGCACCCTCACCGCGACCGTCGAGGAGCCCAGGACCGCCCCCGCCCGCCCCGCCTACCGGGTGACCGGACGGCGCGTGCTCTCCTCGGAATGGGCCAAGCTGTGGTCCCTGCGCTCGACCTGGATCACTCTGGGCCTGGGCCTGCTGTTCCTGGTGGTGTTCGGCCTGATCGCCGCGAGCCGCTACAAGTCGGGGATCGACTCCGGCCACCTCGACCGGGACTTCGCCGACCGGACGGCCGTCAGCCTGTCCCTCTTCGGTACGAACTTCGCCCAGCTGGCCCTCGGCGTGCTCGGCGTGCTGGTCACGGCCGGGGAGTACTCGACCGGCATGATCCGCTCGACGCTCGCCGCGGTACCCCGGCGGCTGCCGGTGCTGTGGTCCAAGGCGGCCGTGTTCGGAGTGGTCGCGCTGGTGGTGGGAACCGTAGGCGCTTTCGTCGCCTTCCTGATCGGGAGCGGGATCGTCTCGGGCACCCCCGCGGCCATGGGCCTCTCCCACGCGGGTGTCGCGCGCAGCCTGCTCGGCGCCGGGCTCTACCTCGGCCTGGTCGCCGTGATCGGCACCGCCCTGGGTGCGCTGCTGCGCTCGGTGGCCGGCGGGATATCGGTGCTGGTCGCCGTCCTGATGCTGATCCCGGGACTGGTCTCACTGCTGCCGAGCTCCTGGCAGGGCGACATCAGCCCCTATCTGCCCTCCAACGCCGGGGAGTCGGTCTTCGCGCTGACCCACGACTCCACGACCCTGTCGCCGGGCGCCGGGCTGCTGGTCCTCGTCGGCTGGACGGCGCTGGCGCTGGCCGGCGCGGCGTACCGGCTCGCGCGCAGCGACGTCTGACAGCTGCACCATGGACAGGTGACGTCCGTGACCACCGATGACATCAGCGGGATGGCACCGCTGGTCGCCCGGCTGTCCCGGGTCGGCCAGCGGTTGCGGCAGGCCGACCGGACACATCCGTGGGTGCTGGACACCGCGGTCGTGGTCCTGGTCTTCCTGATGTTCTGTCTGCCCGACCTGCTGCACGGCGTCGCCGACGACGGCGACGGCCCGCGCCGGTTCCGGCTGGTCTTCACCCGGCTGCCCGTCGCGGGAACGCTGGCGCTCCAGGCCGGACTCGTCCTGCCCCTGCTGTGGCGGCGGCGCAGGCCCGCGGCGGCCTTCGGCGTCATCGCCGCGGTGTTCGTCGCGCAGTGGTCCCTGGGCGCGGCGCTGCGCGCGGACGTCGCGCTCTTCGTGGCCCTGTACAGCCTGGCCCTGCACGGACGCCTGCGGCAGCTGCCGTGGGCCTGCGCCGTGACGGCGGGCGCCATGGCGCTGGTCGCCGTACGGGCGTCCGCCGCCGTGTCCGTCTGGGACGCGCTGTTCTTCCTGCTCAGCACGGCGACCGCGGCCCTCGCGCTCGGCCTGATGGTCCGGATCCGGCGCGCGCAGCTCGCCGGGCTGCGCGACCGGGCCGCCCGGCTGGAGATCGAGCGCGACCAGCGCAGCAGGCTGGCCACGGCCACCGAACGCACCCGTGTCGCCCGCGAGATGCACGACATCGTCGGCCACAACCTGTCCGTCATCATCACGCTCGCCGACGCCGGCACCTACGCCACCGACATCGCCCCGGAACGCGGCAAGGAGGCCCTGCGGCTCATCGGCGACACCGGCCGCCAGGCCCTCGGCGAGCTGCGGCGGGTGCTCGGTGTGCTGCGCGAGACGGCGGACGGCTCCCCGGGCGGGCCCGACCTCAGCCCGCAGCCCGGCATCGCGGACATCGACGCGCTGTGCGCCAAGGTGCGCGCCGCCGGACTGGAGGTCGTCTACCGCACCTCCGGCGAAGTGGACGCCCTGGACAACGGGGTGCAGCTGACGGTGTACCGCATCGTCCAGGAAGCACTCACCAACACCCTGAAGCACGCCGAGACCGACGCCCGGGTGCACCTGGCGGTCGTCGAGACGGACGGCCGGCTGACCATCCGGGTCCAGGACACCGGGCCGGCCGTGGCGCGCGGACCGCACGAGGAAGGACACGGCCTGGTGGGCATGCGGGAACGAGCGGCTCTGTACGGCGGGACCGTCAGCGCCGGTCCGGCGGCCGGCGGCGGGTGGAGCGTCGAGGCCGTCCTCGACCTCACTCCCCAGGGCGGTGCCCGGTGACGACCGTGCTCATCGTGGACGACCAGCCGCTGCAACGCTACGGCTTCCGCATGCTGCTGGATTCCGTCCCCGAGACCGAGGTCGTGGGGGAGGCCGCCCACGGGGCCGAGGCGGTGCGCAAGGCGGCCGAACTCCGCCCGGACGTCGTCCTGATGGACGTACGCATGCCCGGCATGGACGGCATCGAGGCCACCCGCCGCATCGTCGCCGCGGGCGGGCGTTCGCGTGTCCTCGTGCTCACCACCTTCGACCTCGACGAGTACGTCCACGCCGCTCTGCGCGCCGGGGCCAGCGGCTTCCTGCTGAAGGACGTGCGACCCGAGGAGCTGCTCGCGGGCATCCGGGCCGTCGCCGCCGGTGACGCCGTCATCGCCCCGGCCCTCACCCGCCGCCTCCTGGACGAGTTCACCCGCTACGTCCCCGCCCGCCCCACGGGATCCGGCGAGGACCCGAGACTCGGCTCCCTCACGGACCGCGAACGCGAGATCCTCGTCGCCGTCGGCAAGGGCTGGACCAACGGTGAGATCGCCACCCGCTTCGTCCTGTCCGAGTCCACCGTGAAGACCCACGTCGGCCGCGTCCTGGCCAAGATCGGCGCCCGCGACCGCATCCAGGCCGTCATCTTCGCCTACGACCAGGGCCTCGCCCGGCCCAACGCCGGCTGACCCGGCGGGCGGCGCCCGGGAGACCCTCGGTGGCCGTGGTTCCAGGTGGCCGTCAGGGTTCCAGGCGGTAGCCGTGTCCGCGCAGGGTGGTGATGCGGGGCGGCCGGGCGCGCGCGCCCGCGGCCTCGGTGAGACGGCGGCGCAGAGCCGCCATGGTGACGTCGAGGGTCTTGGTGGAGCCGAACCAGTTCTCGTCCCAGACCTCGGCCATCAGGGTCTCCCGGGAGACGGCCTCGCCCGCGTGCTGGGCGAGCACGGCGAGCAGGTCGAACTCCTTGGGGCGCAGGGGGACGTCCTCGTCGCGGAGGGTGCAGCGCCGGGCGGAGACGTCGAGGACGAGGTCGGCCAGGCGGACGGGCTCGCGCGGCGGCGCGGCGACGACACGGCGGCGCAGGTGGGCGCGGAGCCGGGCGAGCAGGACGGAGAGGCTGAACGGTTTGACGAGGTAGTCGTCGGCCCCCGCGTCCAGTCCCGCGATCACGTCGATGTCGTCGGTACGGGCGGTGAGGACGATGATCAGCAGGTCGGGCCGGCGGGTGCGCAGGGCGCGGGCGACGTCGAGACCGTCCATGTCGGGCAGGCCCAGGTCGAGCAGCAGGACGTCGTACGGCGTCCGGGCGGCCTCGGCCAGGGCGGCGGAGCCGGTGCGGCTCCAGACGGGGTCGTAGCCGTTTCCGACGAGGCCGCTCTCCAGATGGCGGCCGATGGTGTCGTCGTCCTCGACGACCAGGACGCGCGGGCGGCTGCGGTCGGCGGTGGCGGGCGGGCGCATGGTCGACAGCGTAGGAGCGGGCGGGCCGGCCGGCCCGCCGGCCCGGTGTGGCGTGATCACAGGTCGCGCAGCTCCTCGACGGCCGGGCGCCCGGCGCCGCGGATGCCGTTGAGGGCTGCGGCCAGTACGGCCGCGACGGCGGCGCCCGCGGTCAGGGCCAGGTAGGCGGACGGGACCGAGAGCGCGACCAGCACCAGCCCGACGGCTGCGGACCTGTGTCCGAGTGCCATGCTCACTGCCCTCCCGCAACGTCTGCGACCGGAGGTCGGTCATGGCACCGACGCTAGGAGGCGGCCGGTTAACGCCCGGCACGCCGACGGTTAGACGACGGCAAAAGGGCGTGGCGCGCCGTCGCCGGGCAGGCCGGCGGCCCGCAGGATGAGGGCATGAGACAGCGTGTGGTGCGCGTCGCCCTCACCGCCGCCCTGGTCGCCGTGGTCCTCCTCGCCGTCCCGCTGGCCCTGGTCATCAGGTCGTCCCTGTACGCCGGCCAGCGCGACACCCTGGAGCGGGCGGCCCTGGCGGGTGCCGTGCGCGTCAGCCCGGACTACCCGGCCGGGGATCCGGTGGAACTGCCCGCGCCACCGGCCGGCGGCCACCTGGGCCTGTACGACACCCGGCTGGGTCTGCGGGCGGGCAGCGGCCCCCGAACCGGTGACGCGACGGTACGGCGGGCGCTGGGCGCCACGGTGGTGCGCGGTCACTCGGGCGGTGATCTGACGGTCACCGTGCCGGTCTCGCACGCCGAGCGGGTCATCGGCGTCGTCCGCGCCTCCTCGCCCGCCGGCGCCGTACGCGACCGCGTCCTCGCCGCGTGGGCCGTCCTCGCCGGCGCCTGCGCCCTCGCCCTGACCGTGGCCGTCCTGATCGCCCGCCGCCAGGCGCGGGCGCTGGCCGCCCCGCTGGAGGACCTCTCCCGCCACTGCCGGGCCGTCACCGCCGGCGACCTGAGCGCACGGGCCGCGGCCAGCAGCATCGCCGAGATCGGCCAGGTGGCCCGCACCCACAACGAGATGCTGCACAGCCTGTCGGAACTCCTGCGCCACGAGCGGGACTTCACCGCCAACGCCTCCCACCAGCTGCGCACCCCGCTGACCGGACTGCAGCTCACCCTGGAGGCGGCCCTGGCGCAGGAGGACGACGCCCGGCTGCGCCCCGCTGTCGAGGAGGCGCTGGCGACCACCCGTCGCCTGCACGGCACGGTGGAGGAGGTGCTGCGCCTGTCACGCTCCCGCGGCCTCGCGCGTTCCGCCGTCCCGGACACCGCGGTGTCCCGCCTCGTGCGGGACGTCGAGGGCCGCTGGCACGGCCTGTTCGCCCGCGACGGCAGGCGTCTGGAGTGCGAGACGCGCGACGTACCGGACGATGTCCGCGTCCCGGGCGGCCCCGTGGCCGAGATCCTCGGCGTGCTGTTGGACAACGCGCGCGTTCACGGGCGAGGCACCGTCCGCCTCACGGTGCGGGACCTCGGGGACGCCCTCGCCTTCGACGTCGGCGACGAGGGGGAGGCCGACGGTGAGACGGCACGGCTCTTCGACCGCGGGCACAGCGGCGGTCCGGGGGCGGGGATCGGCCTCGCCCTCGCCCGCGACCTGGCCGTCTCGCTGGGCGGCAGGCTCTCCCTGGCGGGCGGCCGTCCGACCACGTTCACCCTGCTGGTGCCGGTCCATCAGGACGGCGACGGCGACGGCGGTGGCTGAGGGGACGGGAACGGCCGGCCGGACCCGTCCGGCGCGTCGCGCGGCAGGCGGTCTGAACGGCTCGCGTCCCCGCCGTGGTAGTGCGCGCCCCGGGGACGGCCCGCCCGCGTCCGCGTGCTCAGTTCGGACCGGGACCGGAAGCCTCGGACGCTCCGTTCGCGGCACGGCGGTACTCGGCGTTGATGCGCTGCGCCTCCTCGAGCTGGTCCTCGAGGATGACGATGCGGCACGCGGCCTCGATCGGGGTCCCCCGGTCCACGAGTTCGCGGGCGCGGGCGGCGATCCGCAGCTGGTAGCGGGAGTACCGGCGATGTCCGCCCTCCGAGCGCAGCGGAGTGATCAGACGAGCCTCACCGATGGCCCGCAGGAAGCCAGGGGTGGTGCCGAGCATCTCGGCGGCCCGGCCCATGGTGTACGCGGGGTAGTCGTCGTCGTCCAGATGATCGTTGAGTGGGGTATCTGCTGCCATGTCACCTCGTTGTGCAACGCGTCGAGGGGCCCTCGTGCCGTACGGCACCGGGGCCCCGAAAGAGATTGAACACCATCCGCCGACCCCGGGGGTGTGCCGACCTTCTGTTTGCGGGCCGGGATCGGTACACGAGTGAGGGCCCTGCCGGCGCGCGCCGGCAGGGCCCTCACTCGTGTACGGGTGGCGGTTTCCCGCCTGTGCTCACTCCTTCGGGGAGGTGGCGCCCCCGAGCAGCATGGACGCGGCCAGGAGCGGGCTGGGGGCAGCCACCGGCGCGGTCGCGAGGTGGTCGTGGCAGGTGAAGCCGAGACGGGTCATGGCCCGGACGACCTCGCCGCCGGTGAAGTCGCGGCGGTCCTGTCGGGTGATGACCTGGCCCACTTGCTTGACCGGGTAGCGGCGGCGGCCGATGGTCACGGACTCACCCGTGACCAGCTCGGGCCTGATCCCCTTCATGGAGGCCAGCACCCCGCTCCTGGTCAGCTCGAACGGGTACCGGGCGATGACACAGCGCATGATGCCTCACAGCGGGGAGGGGGAACGGGCGACCGGGCGGGGTGGGTCAGCGGGCGAGGGTGCGGACGCCCGGGCTCCGGCCGCGCTCACCGGTGGGGCCCGGACGGGTGCCGGACGGGGTGAACGGTCCGGCGAGGACGTCCCGGAGACGGACCCGGTCCGTGTAGGCGGGGCTGTCGCGCAGAACGGTGAGCCGGGCCAGGGTGATCAGGCCCGTGCCCTGGTCGTCACCGTCGCAGAGGACGAGGTGGTCGACGCGGGCACCGGCCATGAGGGAGAGAGCCACCTCGACCGTCATGTCGTCCCGTACGCGCGGCCCCGAGGCGTCGCTGTCGTGAACCACGGCCTCGGGGGAGGGATGCACCGCACGGTGCCGCGTCTGAACCGGTGTCATAGGTGCCTCCAGCGGGGAAGGGGTGGGCTCGTGGTCACGGCGGCTCCAGGGCCTGGTGCGAGAGTGCGTGCCGGGCGTCGCCCGGCAGGCGCCACTTCCGCGACAGGCCTAGGCGGCCGAGCCGAAACCGGGCCGGCGCTGTGCCCTGCGGGGCGCCGCCGAGCCGACGGGCCGGCCCTGGCCCGCACGGCCCCGGCGGCCCCGACCGCCCCGGGACGGGGAAGACGTGCCGCGAGGACGTTCCACGACCGGCGCGGCGATGACGACCGGGACACCGGACGGCGCCTGGGCACCGGTGATGCGGCTCAGCTCCGCCTCGCCCGAACGTACCTGGGCCACCTGGGGGGTGATGCCCGCCGAAGCCATCAGCCGGGTCATACCGCG
This sequence comes from Streptomyces sp. NPDC042638, assembly GCF_040647235.1. Classification (NCBI taxonomy): domain Bacteria; kingdom Bacillati; phylum Actinomycetota; class Actinomycetes; order Kitasatosporales; family Streptomycetaceae; genus Streptomyces; species Streptomyces sp. NPDC042638. Next base: position 16,444 of record NZ_JBEZBT010000007.1, on the reverse strand, counting down.
ACGCTGGTCGGGGGTCACCAGGGTGACGACGCTGCCGGACTCCCCGGCGCGGGCCGTACGGCCGCCGCGGTGCAGGTAGTCCTTGTGGTCACTGGGCGGATCCACGTTGACGACCAGGTCGAGGTTGTCGACGTGGATCCCGCGCGCCGCGACGTTGGTCGCCACCAGTACGGTCACATGCCCGCTCTTGAACTGGGCCAGGGTCCGCGTGCGCTGCGGCTGGGACTTGCCGCCGTGCAGGGCCGCGGCGCGGACACCGCTGCTCAGCAGGTGCTTGGTCAGCCGGTCCACGGCGTGCTTGGTGTCGAGGAACATCATCACCCGGCCGTCGCGCGCCGCGATCTCGGTGGTCGTCCGGTGCTTGTCCGCGTCGTGCACGTGGAGTACGTGGTGCTCCATCGTGGTGACCGCGCCCGCCGACGGGTCGACGGAGTGGACCACCGGGTCCGACAGGTAGCGGCGGACCAGCAGGTCGACGTTGCGGTCCAGGGTGGCCGAGAACAGCATGCGCTGGCCGTCGGGACGCACCTGGTCGAGCAGGGCCGTGACCTGGGGCATGAAGCCCATGTCGGTCATCTGGTCGGCCTCGTCGAGGACCGTGATGCCGACGTCGCCCAGCCGGCAGTCGCCCCGGTCGATGAGGTCCTTGAGCCGCCCGGGTGTCGCGACGACCACCTCGGCCCCGGCGCGCAGCGCACCGGCCTGCCTGCCGATGGACATCCCGCCGACGACGGTGGCCAGCCTGAGGCTCACCGAGCGGGCGTACGGAGTGAGCGCGTCGGTGACCTGCTGGGCGAGTTCGCGGGTGGGGACGAGCACCAGGGCGAGCGGCTGCCGCGGCTCGGCACGCCTGCCCGCCGTACGGGCCAGTGCGGCGAGCCCGAAGGCGAGGGTCTTTCCCGAGCCGGTGCGGCCACGGCCGAGTACGTCACGACCGGCCAGGGAGTTCGGCAGGGTCGCCGCCTGGATCGGGAACGGCACGGTCACGCCTTCGTGGCCGAGCGCGGCCAACAGCCGTGCGGGCATGTCGAGATCGGCGAACGACTCGACGGCCGGCAGCGCGGGCGTGATCGTCTTCGGCGGCGTGAACTCGCCCTGTACGGTCCGTCCGGCCTGCCGGTTTCCGAAGCCCTTGGCGCGGCGCGGACCACCGGAGCGCCTGGCGCCGGCGTCTCCTGCGAGACGGTCATTCGAGCGGGATGTGTGGGCACGCTTCATGCGGGACCTTCCTTGTTGCGGCACGTAGCAAGGAATTCCCGCAGCAGATGAGCGGCGCAGAGAATCTCGAAACGAGCCGGAGTCGATGTCGGCCGGGCCGATGCGGGCCGGGCCTGCCCGACGGGAAATGTCACCCGTCGGTGGTGCGGCGGAGCCTCCCGTCGCACGCCCTAAATGCAGCGAGCTGGGGCCCGCACCCCAGAGGTGCGGGCCCCAGCTGCGAAGTTACGCGTGAGCGCCGGTGTCAGGCGGGAACGATGTTCTCGGCCGTCGGGCCCTTCTGGCCCTGCGCGATGTCGAAGGACACCTTCTGGCCTTCCTGCAGCTCACGGAAGCCCTGGGCGGCGATGTTCGAGTAGTGGGCGAAGACGTCGGCGCCGCCGCCGTCCTGCTCGATGAAGCCGAAGCCCTTTTCCGCGTTGAACCACTTCACGGTGCCAGTAGCCATTTTATTTCTCCTTCGGAGGCGGGATCGGGAATCCGCCCTGTGCGGATTCCGTGTCGCCGTGGTGATTACCCCGTCGGGAATGAACCTTCTGGCAACCACACCTGCAACTGAGATCGACAGTAGCACGGTGCGATCGGCCCGGCACGACCCGATAATTCCGGTCGGGTCGGTGGCCGAGGAATACTCGCCGTGCACCGCGCTTATTTCTCATTTCACGGGCACAGATATTGCTCTCCGCGGGTGCGGCCTTTTTGCCGTGCCCTTCCGCCCGCGACCCTGTGACCTCCGGCGACGGGAGGCGCGCCGCCGCAACCGCCGTCGGCGGCCCGCGCGGCGGCGAAGGCCCCGACACCCGGCTGCCGCGATGAAGGTCACATCCCCGGACATCCCGGCCCGGCCGGACGGCTCGTCCGGGGCACGGCACCGTCCACGCGCGCGTCCGACCCCAAGTGATCACAATAAAGTCACGTACCTTCGCGGGTTCTTCACACCCGCCACAGGTGGTTTACCTTCTTACTACTTTCAACAACTGGGGACGAGGTACCGCCAGGTGGGGGGATCTGCCTGATTCCGGTACGAAGCGGCCGGTTCCGGACCGTTCCGCGTCGCGTGCGCCCGAAGCGCAGCGCTTCGGGGGCGTGCGGACGCCGCCTTTCGCCGAAGCGGCCCCGCCTTCCCGGGCGGGGCGTGGCCGCTCGTCCCCCGTAGTCACCGGCAAGCAATGGAGTCTCAGCATGGCAGTCATCGCTGCACCGCATCCCGCCGTGACCGCGGGAGCGGATGACAGTGACGCGCCGGCCCCCCGCCTCACCGTCATAGGCACCGGCTACCTCGGGGCCACCCATGCCGTCTGCATGGCCGCCCTGGGTTTCCACGTCCTCGGCGTGGACACGGATGCGGACAAGGTCGGGAAACTCAACTCGGGCGAGCTGCCGTTCTTCGAGCCGGGACTGCCCGAGCTGCTGACGAAGGCGCTCGACTCCGGCCGCCTGCGGTTCACCACGAGCTTCGCCGACGCCGCGGAGTTCGGTGACGTCCACTTCGTCTGCGTCGGCACGCCGCAGCAGCCGGGTTCGGACGCCGCCGACCTGCGCTACGTGGACAGCGCGGTCACCGAGCTGGCGGCGCATCTGCGCCGGCGCGCCCTGGTCGTCGGCAAGTCGACCGTGCCGGTCGGTACGGCTGCCCGGCTCACCGAGCTGGTTCAGCGTGTCGCTCCCGCCGGCCGTGACGTCGAAGTCGCCTGGAACCCCGAGTTCCTGCGCGAGGGGTATGCCGTGGACGACACGCTGCGCCCCGACCGCCTGGTCTTCGGTGTGTCCTCCGACTGGGCGGAGCAGCGGCTGCGCGCCGCCTTCGGCCCCGTCATCGACCGGGGCACGCCGGTCGTGGTCGCCGACCTGACGACGGCCGAACTGGTGAAGACGGCCGCCAACTCCTTCCTCGCCACCAAGATCTCCTACATCAACGCCATGGCCGAGATCTGCGAGGCCACCGGCGGTGATGTCACCCGGCTCGCCGAGGCGCTGTCCTACGACGACCGGATCGGCGGCCGCTTCCTCAAGCCGGGCCTGGGATTCGGCGGCGGATGCCTGCCCAAGGACATCAGGGCTTTTGCGCACCGGGCCGAAGAGCTGGGCGCCGGCCAGGCGGTCGGCTTCCTCCGGGACGTCGACGCGATCAACAAGCGGTGCCGGGTCCGCATCGTGGAACTCGTCGCGGAACTGTTCGGCGGAGACCTGGCGGGCGTACGAGTGGCGGCGCTGGGTGCCGCCTTCAAGCCCAACTCCGACGACATCCGCGACGCCCCGGCCCTCGACGTCGCCGCCGCGCTGCACCGGCTCGGCGCACAGGTGACCGTGACCGACCCGGTGGCCCTGGACAACGCCCGGCGGAGCCATCCCGAACTCGCCTACGCCGCCGACGCGATGTCCGCGGCGCGGGCTGCGGACGTCGTCGTACTGCTGACGGAGTGGAACGAGTTCCGCCTCGTCGATCCCGGGGCGATGGGAGCCGTGGTCGCCGGCAAGCGTGTCGTCGACGGCCGGCACGCACTGGACCCGGCGCGGTGGCGCGCGGCCGGGTGGGAGTACCGCGCCCTCGGCCGCCCCTGAGGCCCGCGGTGCCGCGGCAACTCAACTAAGACGCCGCCTGGTTGGCCCGCGTTGCCTGATGAGCCGCACATCACAGGACCCCTGTCCTGAAGTTCTTCAACGTTCACATATAATCTTCACACTTTCCACGCAATCTCCATACTCCTGGGGGGAGTTCTCTATGTCCGACGGTCAGCAGCTCGCTGCCACCGGTGCTGGCGGTCTCACGATCGCCGGGGTGACCATCTACACCGGCTGGTGGATGTTCGCCGTGGCTGCCGGCGTGGTCCTGGCAGGCATCCTCGTGACCCGCATGGGCTTCCGCAGACGTCAGTCCGTGGGCGAGGAGTGAGCCGCGGACGACGCGAGCAGGCGCCGGTGCTGTCCGCGTGGCAGCACCGGTCCGGCACAGTCCTGATCGCCATCTGCGGGCTTGCCCTGATCACCGTCTGGACGGCCCACCACGTGCTCGTGGTGTCCAGCTGGGACTCCCGGACCACCGGGCGTCTGTCGTTCGTGTGGCTCGGCACGTTCGTGCTCTTCGCCATCCAGGTCACGCTCTACCACCTGGACCGGCCGACCCGCGTCCCCGCCAAGGCGCGTGAGCGTCTGGACCGGCTCCATGTGTCGATCCTGATGCCGGTCTACAACGAGGACCCCGGCTACCTGAGGCTGGGACTGGAGTCCTTCCTGCAGCAGACCCGCCGCCCCGACAGCGTCCATGTCGTCGACGACGGTTCGACCACCACGGACTACGCGGATGTGCGTGACTGGTGGCTGACGGCCGCACCGCAGGCGGGTGTGCGCACGACGTGGCAGCGCGTACCGAACGGCGGCAAGCGCCATGCCCAGGCCCACGGCGTCGAGGCCGGCGGGGAGGCGGACATCTACATCACGGTGGACTCCGACTCCTATCTCGACCCGCACGCGGTGGAGGAGATCCTCAAACCGTTCTCCAAGCGCCGCGTGCAGTCCGTCGCGGGCATCGTCATCGCGACGAACAACCAGGGCCCCGGCCGACCCGTCTGGAGCCCCCCGGGGAGCCGGGCCTCGCGCCGCGCGGTCCGGCAGGCCAAGAGGGAGCACCGCAAGGCGCTTCTGCACTGGCGCAGCAGCCAGTTGCTGGCCCGCACGACCGACCTGTGGTTCGTGACCTCGCAGATGGTCGACCGTTCCGGACAGTCCGCCGTAGGCGCCGTCATGGTCAACTCCGGCCCCCTCGCGGCCTACCGCGCCGCCGTCGTCCGGGACAACCTGGGCTCCTACCTCAACGAGACCTTCATGGGCCGCGGCGTCGCGTTCAGCGACGACAGCATGCTCACTCTGTACGCCCAGGAACGCGGCCTGACGGTCCAGCAGGCGACGGCCATCGTCTTCACGGCCATGCCGGAGCGCTGGAACCACTTCGGGCGGATGTACCTGCGCTGGATGCGCGGCTCCACGATCCGCTCCATCTGGCGCATGCGGTACCTGTCGATGGGCCGGCCCGCGTTCTGGCTGCACGCGATCCGCTGGGTCCAGATGGTCCTCACCCAGATGGTCACCGTCTGGCTGCTCGTGGTGGAACCGGTCGCCTACGAAAACCGCCCCCCGCTCAGCATGCTCTGGATCCCCTTCCTGCTCGGCTGGGCCCAGGGGCTGCGCTACCTCGGCATCATCCGCACCGACGAGCGGATCCGCTCCCGGTTCCTCACGTGGCTGATGATGCCGCTGGCGATCGTCATGGCCTGGACGTGGTTCCGCTGGCTTCGCTGGTACGGCATCGTCACCTGCGCCAAGACGGGCTGGGGCACCCGCCAGAACGGCGCCGAGGTCTCCCTCGCGGGCGGGGCACCGTCAGCTCTGAACCCCGCGCCGGCCGTGATGCCCGCGGCCCCCGTGTACACCACCACGGACCCCTGGTACGAGGACGGCACGTCACCCCAGCAGCACATGCCGCCCATCCCCTCGGCCCCCTGAGGCCCCCGCCCCCGGAGGCCCCGCCCCTGAGGCCCCGCCTCCGCGGGCACGGCCTCGCGGACACGGCCTCGCGGGCACGTTCCGGACGGCCCCGGCCTTCCCCGGTGAGCGCGGCACACCGCGCTCACCGGCGGTTTCACGCCCTTTCGGAAGTAGGGCCGGTACTCCTGGCACTCGCCGACGAGAACCGGCGCCGGGTCGTCGCCGAACTCTCCGCACGGCCGGAAGAGGAGCGATTGCCTTCGCAAGGAGGGCCTGGACCCTTCACCCCGTCGTGAGGCGGCCCTCACGACATGACAGTGCTCGCGAAGCGGCGCAAGCTGGGACGAGTGCAGGGGTGAACGGGGTGGCACCTGGCCGCCGGGAGACGAAAGGTCACTCATGCCACGGTCCATGCGCGCGCTCGTAGCCGGAGAGATCGGCGAGCCGAAGGATGTCCTGCGGCTGGAGTCCCGGCCCGTTCCCACGCCGGCGGCCGGCCAGGCGCTGATCCGCGTGAAGGCGACTCCGATCCACGCCAGCGACCTGCACGTGCTGCGTGGCCGCTACGGCTTCACCCCCGAGTTCCCCACCGTCGGCGGGCACATGGAATGCGTGGGCCGTATCGAGGCCCTGGGGCCGGACACCGGGGGACTGAAGACCGGCGAACGTGTGGTGGCCGTCGCCGTCCCGGCCGTACCCGGGCCGCCTGTGACCGGTACCTGGCAGGAGTACCTCGTCGCCGAAACACACAGGCTTCTGCCGGTCCCCGACCGCCTGAGCGACTCCAGCGCCTGTCAGCTCGCCGTCAACCCGTTGACCGCGCTGCTCCTGGTGACCCGGGAACTCGGCGTACGGCCCGGGGAGTGGCTGTTGCAGACGGCGGCGGGCTCCACCGTCGGCCGGCTCGTCATCCAGCTGGCCAGGCATCTGGGTATACGCACGGTCAATGTGGTGCGGCGGCGCGATGCCGTCGAGGAGACCGAGGCACTCGGCGGCGACGAGGTCATCTGCACCGAGGACGAGGACCTCGCGCAGCGTGTGGCCGAGATCGCGGGACCGGCCGGCGTGCGCAAGGCCATCGACTGTGTCGCGGGCCATGTGGGTGCCCAGGTGTCCCAGGCACTGGCCCCGGGAGGGGAGACCGTGGTCTACGGCGCCCTCTCCACCCATCGGCAGACCGACCCGGCGGCGCTGACGATCCCGCTGCAGGTGCGCTCGCTCATCTACGGGACCCGAGCGGTCCGCGGCTTCTGGCTGAACCGCTGGTTCGGCACCGTCTCACCCGCGGAAGCGCTGCGCGCGCTGTCCGAGGTGCGCAGCCTCGTCGCCGACGAGGTGCTGACCATCCCCCCGGGCCGGCCGTTCCCGCTCGAACGCTTCCCCGAAGCCATCGCGTTCGCCGAAGCGCCCGCCCACGGCGCCAAACCGCTCTTCGTCTTCGACGACGGCCGGGACGCAGCCGGCGCTTAGGACGCGGTCTTCGGACTCCCCCAGCCGGCTCGGGCGGACGCCGGTGCCGGGTGGGCGCCGGTGCCGGGTGGGCGCCGGGCCCCGTCGGCACGGCGGTGGCGGACGGCGCCCCGCGAACAGGCCGGCGCCGCCCGCCACACACCTCCGACCGGGATCCTTCCGGTGGGACGGCTCAGGAATTGGCCTTGACGAACTTTCGCGTGCCGAGGGTGAGCGAGCCCACGACCAGGACGACGGCGACGACGGCTCCGCCCAGCACCGAGTCGGTCGTGTAGTGGCCGACGAAAAGGTCGCGCATGGCGTCGACGATGTACCGGAAGGGGCTGAGGTGGGACAACGCGGAGAGCCAGTCCGGCGCGAACGTCATCGGCAGCAGGATGCCGGAGAGCAGCATCAGCGGCAGGACCACGGTGTTGATCACTGGGGCGAAGAGGTACTCCGTCGGCAGGCTCAGCGCCAGCAGGTACGACAGCGAGGCCAGACTGATGGCGAGCGCCAGAACCAGGGCGAACCCGGCCACCACACCCAGCACCGGCGCCCGCAGCCCGAACCCGACGGAGACCAGGGTCAGCAGGAGTGCCTGGAAGAGCATGACCACGGCGTCCCGCATGACCCGGCCGAGCAGCAGGGCCAGCCGGCTGACCGGCGTCACCCGCATGCGCTCGATGACCCCGGCGCGCATGTCCGGGATCAGGTTGAACCCCGCGTATCCCGCCCCGAACAGTCCGAGTTGGACGAGCAGTCCCGGCACGTACTCCTGCCAGGCGTTGTGGCCGGAGGCGTCCGGCAGCGCCTTCTCCAGCATGGGGCCGAAGAGCAGCAGATAGAGCACCGGCTGAACCATGCCGATGACGACACTCATCTTGCTCTTCAGCGTGGTGTCCATGTGCCGCCGGAAGATGAGCAACGAGTCGTTGATGACCTGCACGACAAGTCCTTTCAGGCGCCCAGGGGCTGGGGAGCGGCCGCGTCCAGCGGACGGCCGGTGAGGGACAGGAAGACGTCGTCCAGCGTCGGCCGGACCACCTGGATGGAGGTCGGCTCGACGTCGGCGCTGTCGAGCGTGCGCAGGAATTCCAGGAGCATGCGGTCGTTGTGCTCCACCGTCAGCCGCAGCGTCTCGCCGTCGACCTGGACGTCCCGGACGGCGGGGTGCTCGGCGAGCGCGACTCCGGCCCGGTCGGCCCCGGAGACCAACTCCATGGTGACGATGTCGTGCCCCAGCTGCTGCTTGAGACTGGTCGGGCTGTCCTCGGCGACGATCCGGCCGCGGTCGATGATCAGCACCCGGTCGCAGAGCGCGTCGGCCTCGTCCAGGTAATGGGTGCTCAGGAACACGGTGGTGCCGTGCTTCTCCCGGACCTCCCGGACGTGGTCCCACAGCATGCTGCGGCTCTGCGGGTCGAGCGCGGCGCTGGGTTCGTCGAGGAAGAGCACCTCGGGCTCGTGGACCAGGCCGAGGGCGATGTCCAGCCGACGGCGCTGCCCGCCGGAGAGCGTGATGGTGGGGCGTTCCGCGAGCCCGGTCAGGTCGAATTCCTCGAGTAACTGGTCTGCGCGGCGTACCGCGTCGGCCTGGGACATCTGGTAGAGCCGTCCCTGCAGAATCATCTCGCTGCGCACCGAGGCGGCAGGTGAAGTACCGCCGGACTGCGCGACGTAGCCGATCTTGCGGCGGACTCCCTGCGGATCGGCGCGCAGATCGCATCCGGCGACGCGGGCGTTGCCGGACGTGGGCTGCAGCAGGGTGGTGAGCATCCGCAGGGTGGTCGTCTTACCGGCGCCGTTCTGGCCCAGGAAGCCGACGATCTCACCCGGCGCGACATGGAAACTCACCCCGGAGACGGCCTCGACCCCGCCCTTCTTGTTCCTGTACGTCTTCGACAGGTCTTTCGCTTCGATCATGTTCACGGCATCTCCTCGGTGGGCTGGTCTTCCGAGACGGCCCGCTCGGCGCCGGCGGCCGGTCCCGGATCGGGGATGTCGGCCACGTCTTTCTCGAACTGCTCGAGCCAGCGCAGTTCGGCGTCCAGTTGCATCTCCCGGCGGTGGAACATCGCCGCGTCGAACGCGCTGATCAGCCCCTGTTCGGTGAGGCGTCGGCATTCGGAGGCCACGCCGTCGCGGCTGAGAGCGAGTGCCTCGCGGCGCCGGGCGAGCAGTCTGAGCATCTCCGAGCGGTCCCCGACCCGGCCGAAGAGCAGGGCGACTCCCAACGGGTCGGGGCCGAAATGCAGCCGGGAGACAGCCGTCTCCCGGAGGGCGTGCAGTTCGCTCCGGCCGTCCTCGGTGATCCGGTAGATGGTCCGGACGGGACGGCGCCCGACCTGCTCGGTACGGACGGCCTCGACAAGGCCGTGTGTCTCCATCGTGCGCAGTTCGCGGTGCAGGGCACCGATGCTGACGCCGCCCCAGGTCTGGACGTTGCTGCGCTCGGCCTGTCTGCGGATTTCGTGGCCGTGCTGCGGACCGCCGCTCTCGAGCAGTCCCAGCACCACAAGGCGAGATAGATTCACGTTGCTAGCTTCACCGCATTAGATTCATGTTGTCAATCGGCTCCGATGGAGTGCCGCTGAAGACGGGGAGGCGGGGAGGCGGCGACAGCCCGGGAGACGGCACGGCCTCACGGGCGGTCGAGGTGGTGGTCGATACCCGGCACCTTGATTCCATAGGGCCGAGCCCAACGGCGCCGGCAGGACGACCACCATGCGCATGCTGACCACCCGGGCTGTCACCTGCGGAGCGGCTGACGGGAGGGGCGGGCAACCCTGTCCCCGCCCCGTGAGTCACAAGGGCGTCACCCGTTCCACATGGTTTCCCATGGTCCTGAAAGGGCCCGCTCTCTGTGCTGACTCGTACCCGGCGGACCGCACTGGCCGCGGCGGCCGCCGTCGCCGCCATCGGCGGCCTGATCACCGCCGCCCCCGCCTCCGCGGCCGTCACCTGCACCTCTCCCGTCTGGACGGCGCAGTACTTCGGCAACTCCACCTTCAGCGGCACACCGAAGCTGACCGCCTGTGACCCCGCCATCGCCGAGAACTACGGGTACGGCGACCCGTCCGGAGTCACGTTGCCCAAGGACGACTTCTCCGTCCGCTGGTCCCTCACCCGGGACTTCGGCTCCGGCGGCCCCTTCCGGCTCTCCGCCGCCACGCAGGACGGCATGCGCGTCTACGTCGACGGCGTGCGGAAGATCGACCTGTGGAAGAACGTCTCCACCACCGCCCGCAAGACCGTCGACGTGACCGTCCCGGCGGGCCGGCACTCGCTCCGCGTGGACTACGTCGCCTGGACCGGCCTTGCCCGAGCCGGGTTCACGTACGCCCCGCGCACCGAGGCCGCCGTCGACACCGTCAAGCCGCTCGCCCCGACCGGCCTCACCGCCGCGTACGACCGCGACACCACGAAGACCACCCTGCGCTGGACCGCGAACAAGGAGATGGACCTCGCCGGTTACCGCGTGTACCGCCGGCTGGGCACCACCGGGTGGGCGAAGGTCAGCGGCTCGGCGCTGCTCACCTCCCCGTCCTTCGCGGACGCGACGCCCGCCACGGGCCAGACCTTCCTGTACGAGGTCCGCGCCGTCGACAAGGCGGGCCGCGAGTCCGCCGGCAGCTCCGACGCCGCCGCCGTGACCGTGGACCGCACCGGCCCGGCGGCGCCGGACGGGCTCACGGTCACCGGCGACGCGTGGTGGGCCACCTTGGCCTGGCAGGGCGGCGCCGACGCCGCGAAGTACGAGGTGTACGCCGCCCCCGCGGCCACCGGCCCGTTCGAGCTGCTGGGTACGACGACCACGACGTGGTACCGCACCGACGCGCCCGTGAACACCGCCCGCTACTACCGGGTCCGCGCACTCGACGCGTTCGGCAACCCGTCGGCGTACGCCACCGCCACCGGCGACGGCGTCGACCGGACACCGCCGAAGTCGTCCCCGACCTCCCTCGACTCCGTCGTCGGCGTCGGCTACACCGACGTGCACTGGAAGCAGCCCGACGGCTTCGGCGAGGACTTCTCCAACGGCGGGACCTACCGCGTCTACCGCTCACCCGGCAAGAACCTCGACCCGGCCGCGCTCACCCGCGTGACCTGCGCCGACAACAGCGACGAGACCGGCACCGGCGGCGTCTGCGAGGACCTGGACATGCCCGCGGGCACGTACGTGACGTACGCGGTCGCGGCGGTGGACCCGGCCGGCAACGAGTCGGCGTTGTCCGCCCCCCTCGTCGTCCGCACCGGTGACCGCGTCGCGCCCCGCCCGGTCACCGGCGTGCGGGCCACCCCGCGCGCCGACGGCGTGCTGGTGAGCTGGGCGGCCTCGGCCGAGGACGACGTCGAACGCTACGCGGCCTGGACCGGCGTCCGGCAGGCCGACGGCACGGTCAAGTGGCTCAGCTCCACCGACTGCGCGGAGGGTACGAGCGACCCGCTCGCGGTCCTCTGCGGCGACCTGCCGGACGGCGAGACGTACGTGTACGCGGTCGTCGCCAGGGACCGCTGGGGCAACGCGCTGCCCCCGGGTGACTCCGAGGTCACGGTCGTCGACGCCACCGAGCTGGACCTCCGGCCGTCCGTGACGGTCACCCGCGACTGGGACCTCGGCAGCATGGCCTACGGCACCGTGATCGGCGGACCCGACGAGGACGGGCCGTCCGTCAACTGGCGGTGCGACAAGACGGCCGAGTGCGACACCGTCGCGGGCTACCGGGTCAGCCGGTGGAACGGGGCCACGAGATCGTACGAGCCGCTGCACGCCGGACTGCTGCCGGTGGAGACCCGTGCCTACACGGACACCACGGCCGCCCGGGGCACCACGCACTTCTACACGCTGGAGGCGGTGCGCGCCGACGGCGGCGTCGCGGGCACGCAGGCGTGGAGCTGCGTCTTCCAGGACCGCGTCTAACCGGTACGACGGGCCACCCCGCACAGCACAAGGCCCGGGTCCGTGACCTGGGCCTTGTGCTGTGTTCCGGCAGATCGTCAAGGCCAGGGGCGCCGTGCGGAAGGCTTCGGCGCAGTGCCTGCGTTCCGGGGCGGGTGGCCGGGAACGAGCCCTCGCCGCCGCGCTTGCCGCGCCCGTCTGCAGAGCTCGGAGCGGCGTTCCGCTGCCCCCACCCTGGTCAGGAGGTGAAGGGCACACGGGTCCAGTTGAGGACCTGCGGGCTGCCGGGGTCGACCGTCACCTTGAGGTAGTCGGTGGCGTTGCCGGACCCGTCGACGGTGACGCGGTGCAGGTTGGGCACAGCGGCCGTCTGCCGGTAGAACGACAGCCACTTGGAGCCGGCGGCCAGCGGCTGGTCGGCGTTGTAGACGTGGCTGTCGCCGTTGAACAGGTACACCGGCCCCCGGAACCGGGCGGACTCCTGGGCGATCGCGTCGACGATCGGCTGGAAGGCGTAGTAGTCGGCGTACGAGGGGTCGGTCACCGTCGGGTCGAACATGTCGGCCTGGGTGAGCAGGGCGACGGCCTTGTCGTGGTGGCGCCGGGCCCCGTCGAAGGTGTCGCGTATCGACTGGACCACGGCGGCGGTGCGGCCGAGGACCTCGGCGGCCTGCTCCGGGGTGGGCCGGGTGTTGCCGGTCCACGGCGCCAGGCTGTTGTTGCTGCCGACGATGTGCAGCGCGGAGAAGGCCACGTCGGCCCGGGTGTAGCGGACGTCCTCGGGGTATCCCTCGTCTGCCTGCGAGGCGACGTGGACACTGTTCCGCCCGAGTGTCCAGCCGGGCCGCGGGAAGAACACTTCGCGGATCTTGGCGAGGCGGTCGAGCGGGTTGTACGGGCCGTTGTTCGGCCGGTGGCAGTCGGTCCACTCGTTGTCGCCGACGGTGTAGACCAGGGGGTCCTGGAACTGGTCGAAGTCCGACTTGATCATCCGGAAGTAGTCGTCACTGCACACGGACGAGCCGTTCTTGATGTCACCGAGGTGATCCACGAACTGCACGTCAGGATCGGCGTTGATCTGCTGGACGACTTTGGGGAACTGGGCGATCTCGGCGTCCCCGTAGGGAACGTCACCGATAACCGCGAAGGTGAACCGGGAGTCGTGGGAACCGGCGGTGGCCGCGCCGGCCGACGCCGACCCGGTGGACAGAGCGATGGACAACACGCTCAGGGCAACCGCGGCGGATGCTGCATGACGCCACTGTCTCATCGTCGTTCCTCCTGGGATCGAAAAGGCGCGTCAATGTCCCGAACGTGATCGACCAGCAGCCCCCCTCCCGGAGGACAGGCGGTGAACAGTGCCCGGCGGTGACGAGCACACCGCCGGTGACGGTGTGAGGAGGTAACGGCGCCCGCGGTCGGTCCATGATCTCGTCGGCGGCGGCCTCACCGAGGGCGGCGGACACCGCCACCACCCGCTCACGTTGACCGGACGTCGTACTCGCCGCGCCAGCCCCGGCGTTCCGTCGATCCGCCGGCGAAGCGGCTGACGGCGGAGGTCGGCGGAGGTCGGCGACGACGGCCGGCTGTCCTGCTGGCAGCTAGCCTGACCTGCCACAACGCGCCGGCCACGGGGGAAAGGCAGGGCCGTTTCCCTCGCTGCGCCGACTCGGTCCGGATATCTGGCACAGGCTGGGGGTACCCGCCTCGCAGCATGGTCCCTGGCCGAGTCCGGTACGCGGTGACAGCAACGGAGAACCAGATGAAGGCCCGCCAGTCAGCAACCCCGCCGACGCCCGCGCCGGTTCCAGCGGATGAGCAGCCTGCCGAAGTCCTCGCCGGCCGCTACCGGTTGGCCGCGAGAATCGGATCGGGAGGCATGGCCGACGTGTACGAGGCCGTCGACACGCGTCTTCGGCGTCCCGTGGCCGTCAAGGTGTTCCGGCCCGGTCCGGACCCGCAGGCAGAGGACCGTCTCACCGCGGAGGCCGTCCTCCTGGCCCGCCTGCAGCACCCGGGACTGGTCACCGTCTACGACGCCGGCCGCCACGACGACCGCACGTACCTGGTCATGCAGCTGGTCAAGGGCCCCACGCTGCGCGGCCTTCTGGAGTGCGGAGCGCTGCCTGAGCGACGTGTGGTGGATGTGGGCGCCGCCCTCGCGCGGGCGCTGGCCTACGTCCACCGGGCCGGCGTCGTGCACCGAGACGTCAAACCGTCGAACATCCTCCTCGATACGGCCGGTGCTCCTCACCTGGCCGATTTCGGCATCGCGCGCCTGGCCGACGCCACCCGCCAGACGGCGCCGGACGTCCTGATAGGCACCGCCGCCTATCTGGCACCGGAGCAGGTCGAGGGCAGGCGGATCGGACCGGCCGCCGACGTCTACGCGCTCGGCCTGGTCCTACTGGAGTGCCTGAAAGGCGAACTGGAGTACCAGGGAACCGCGTTGGAGGCGACAGTCGCCCGCCTGCACCGCCCACCCGAGGTCCCCACCTGGCTTCCCCCGGAACTCGCGGCCCTGCTGCGGGCCATGACCGACCAGGACCCCGAGGCCCGCCCGGACGCCGAGCAGTGCGCGCAAGTCCTCGCCTCCCGGAACGCCCAACCTGATCCACACCCCCTGCCGCTCCCGGCGTCCTCCGAGGCACGCCTCCGGGCGCCGGCGGCCCCTCCCCCCGGAACGGAGGAGCACATACGGTCTCGGGAGGCCACGGTCACCCGGCGCAACCTCCCCGGCGGCACTCGCCACAGCCGCCGCCTGGCAGCGGGCACGGCCCTGGCCCTCTCCGCGGCCCTGGGCGCGACTCTCGCCTTCACATCGAGCACCAGCGGAAGCGACGACCCGGCAGCAGCGACGCCCTCCGTAACCCCCACGCACCCGTCCTCCGGCACGGCGGCCGCCGACAGCGGGCCCGGTGCCCTCCCGACCGTCCGGTCTCACGGCGCTCAGCCTGCCTCCAGGGCATTCGGCGCGTCTCACCCTGCGGCTGCGCCAACCGGATCCCATGCCCAGCCCGCCTCCAGGACACTCGGCGTGGCGGCTGCCCCGAACTCGAGCCGCAGCGCCTCTGCACCGCCCGCGGGCCCGAGCGGATCGGCGTCACCGCCGCCACGATCGGTGCCGACCACAGCCGGGGCCGCCGGCCCGAGCCATACGACACCAGCGGCGACGCCGACCGCTGGCACGGTGCCCCCATCACCAAGCCCCTCGGAGGACGGCACCGCTACCGGCGCACCGCCCACCCCGACCCCGACGCATTAGAGGCCGGCTACCGAACCCCGCCGTGCCCCGATACATGCCCGAACTCCCAGGCACGAGCTCGATCCGGTGGCCGTGCCCGCCCCGTGTCACCGGTACGGCTGCTCTGGGCAGCAGGTCTGCTCGCCGGTCCAACCGATCACGGCGAACGGGCTCCCGGCGAGACCGAATCCGTCGCACCCCGCCTTCCTGCAGCAGCGCGCTCACCGAACTCGCGCTCCCAGCTTGGGAAGCGGCGGTCATTTACGGCCGGCTCGGCAGCTGACCTGGACGAACGTCGGAGTCCTGGGCTGGTCGCGCCCGTCCGCTTTCACCGTGGCTCCCCGCTGTTTCCCGCACGATCTGGTGCGCTTGTGGTGCGGGGATGCCGTATCGGAAGCCGGGTATCCGTCCACGCATGCTCGCCATGGTCTACCACTCCTACGATGCGGCAACCACCGGTCGGGCGTTCGTTCTGTCCGTTGTGATTGTGCTGGCAGTGGGCCGGTACGTCCGTCATCGCCAATAAGCGAGTCCTCTTGGCACCTTCTCCCATACGCTGTGGCTCACGGCACACAGCCGTCATGGCCGGGGGAGCATGATGGAGCAGCTTCGGAAGCTCGTTGTCCGTTACGGCGATTGCCAACAGAAGCCCGTGCGTTTCCGTCCAGAAACATGGCGCTCGCGGTTGGAGCCGCACGGAGCGGCGCACGTACTCGGTATCGGCGTTGGATGTGCGAGCGGGTCGAGCGGAGAGCGTCTCGTCAGCCGGGGCGACCTGGCCCATCTCCGTGACCGCGTTGGTGACGATGATCCCGACAGTCTGCGTGACCTGTTCGTGGCCGTCATGATCTGGGGCTCGGGCATCACGAACGGACGTGGGCCGCGGTACACGGAAGCTGCTCTGTCCGACGCGCGCATGCCCACTGTCCTCCGGACCACGCGCGAAGCGGTCCGAGGTGGTGACCTGAGCGAGGCCTACCGGCAGTTCGCCCTCAAGGGGGTGGGGCGGTCCTTCTTCACCAAGTGGTTCGCGGCCGTGGACGACCGCGACGCCTCATGTGACCGGGCTTTGATCCTCGACGACCGGGTCTTTAGACGTCATTTCACTTGGCCAGTCGGCGGTGGCATATGAGGGTCGCGGCGATGGC
>NZ_JBEZBT010000006.1:236159-238664 GCF_040647235.1 Streptomyces sp. NPDC042638 | reverse complement strand
GGCTGCGGCTGCGGCTGCGGCTGCGGCTGCGGCTGCGGCTGCGGCTGCGGCTGCGGCTGCGAGGACGTTGAACCGGACTGTCCGGTACGTCAGTTCACGTAGACGCGGACACCCCCGTCGGTGACGGGCGCGTACTTGGCCGTGAAGAAGCCGTTGGCGAAGCACAGCGACGAGCCGGAGGTCTTGGTGAACTGCTGGTTGGCGAAGGCGATGCTGCTGTCGGCGTTGTCGGCCTTACCGGTCAGGCCGGGCGCCTGGTACACGCAGGTCACGGTGCCCAGCAGCGTGCGCAGCTGGACCGTGGCCTGGATGACGGAGCCGCTCGGGGGCGAGACGGTGAGGGTGCCGCTCGAGGTGATCGTCGCCGAGTAGGGCAGGTTGTTGATGGTGATGCCGTTGACCCCGAGGACCCCGGTGACGTTGCTGGTGCAGGTGCTGCTGTTGAAGGTGTGCCCGGTGACGGACTCGGTGGCCGTGCCGGGCGCGGTCGGGTTGCCGGTGACCTTGGCGGTGAACTGGGAGGCGGTGCACTTGACCCCGCTGGTGCCGGTCGCGCTGGAGTAGAACGTCGCGGAGGTTCCGGTGGCCAGGGGCGCGGTGAGGGTGTCGCCGACGGCGACCGCGGTGCCGCCGGTGCTGCCGGTGGTGAGGACCGTGCCGGCCGCGGAGGCCGGGGTGGCCCAGGTGAGGGCGAGCGCGGTGGCTGCGCCGGCGAGGGCGAGGAGGGAGCGCGTACGCATGCGGGTGCCTCTCTTCCGAGGTGGGGTGGCGGATGAGGTGACGTGGGGGGTGGCGGATGGTGCGCGCGGTGCCGCCGGCGCGGGGCCGTAGCGCCTTCTCCGTACGCGGCGGACCCGCGACGGCGGCACACCGGGCACCGGCCGAAGGTCTCGGGGGAAGACCTCCGGCCGGGCCGGACAAGGGGGGCCGGGCCGGGCACGGCCGGGAAAGAGGGAAAGCGATCGTGCCGGAGCCGGCCTGCGAGGTTGAGCGGTTGCCATGACAGGCCGGGAACACGGCCGGTACCTGCGCCGCGGGACGCGGCTGGTGCCGCTTGCCGGACCCGGCGCCACGGATCCGTGGAAACAGGGGAAGTTCTAGACCTGACTGGGCATCAACGTCAAGGCTGCGATGGCGAGTTGTGGCACGTGGCCGCCGCCCGCGCACATCCCACACCCTTTTTCCACATCTCCCTTGACCCCCCAAAGTAACCGGCGGTAACTTCCTCGAAGGCTACTGCCGCGTAACGAGAAAGCCCTTGCATCCGCCGGGAGTCGCGAGGAGGCGTGCGCGGCGTCCGCTGTCCGCGCCAGGACACCGCGCCACTGAAGCCCAACCCGCATTGATCGATGCACATGGGAGCAGACATGGCCTCGTCCCCGGACGTACCGTCCGTCGGCAACACCCCCGAGAACCCTGGAAGCGACACCCCGTCCGAAGTCCCGAACGCCGCCGGGAGCACCAGCGGCGGCGAGAGACGAGGCCGGGTCCGGGCCCGCCGTGCAGCGGTGATGGCGGTGCCCGCCACCCTGGTCGCCGCCGGCCTCGCGGTCCTCACCGCGCAAGGAGCGCTGGGCGTGCAGTTCGCCATCTCCGGCATGCCGTTCACGGTCACCGCGACGGATCTGACCGGCACCGGATTCGAGCAGTTCGGCGCGCTCGACAACATGGCGGAGGGCAGCCCGAACGCCGGGGACACCGGCGGTCAGGTACTCGTCGTCACCTCCGCCATCAAGGACGCCACTCTCACCAAGCTGTGCCAGAGCGTCGACCTGGGCGGCACCAACCTCCTGATCACCGCGGGCGGCGGCAAGGACAAGGTGCTGGCGACCGACCTGACCACCGACTCCACCGTGCTGTCCGGAAACGCGGAGTTCAACCACATCGAGATCGGCAACGACGCCAGCACGCTGACCAAGGCGGGCGTGAAGGGCCCGATCGGGGTCTTCAGTCAGCAGGCCGACACCGTGCACATCGCCAGTCTGCGGCAGACGAACTACGCCACCACGGCGGGCGTGTTCAAACTGCCGGGCCTCCATCTCGGTTTCAGCGACAAGGGCTGCTGATCGCCGTGCCGGACCGTGCTCGCCGGAGACCGAGGCTCGCCTTCCGCGGATGGCGGGCCCGCCGGCCGTTCTGGGGCGGACTGCTGCTCGCCCTCGGCGGCGGCGAGATCCTGCTCACCGAGAAGGCCTCGCTGAAGGTCGTGCTGCACATCGGCATGCAGGGCCTGGCCGGCTATCTGCTGCCGGGCCTCATGGTGCTGCTGGGCCTGCTGATCCTCTTCAACCCGTCCCAGCGGCTCTTCTACTCCATCACCGGCGTCCTGGTCTCCCTGGGGACCTGGATCACCTCCAATCTCGGCGGCTTCTTCCTCGGCCTGCTCCTCGGCGTCACCGGCAGCTGCCTCGCCTTCGGCTGGCTACCGGACCAGGAACCGCGCGTCGGCCGCCGCGCACGCCGCAGGCGGGCGAGAGCCGCGGCACACGTCCCGGCCGCGGAACG